>JBIKKP010000031.1:0-18844 GCA_044360285.1 Rickettsiales bacterium | reverse complement strand
TCACACTAAACCTCGCCAGCTTTACCAACAAAACAAACTCGCCAGCGCAAGCAGAAATTGCCGCTGATAAAAATCTCACAATCACCGCAACAGAAGACATAAAAAACCTCGGGGCGAAAATTTCTGCGACGCAAAATTTAACCCTAACCTCAACTGCCGGAAGCATCTTAAGCAGCGCGCTGGTTGCAACTAATGATGCTAATCTTCTGAACTCTAACGCAGATTCCTACGTACAAAACGCCATGCCACTGCAAAGCGATAGAGGCAATATCAGATCGGAATTACTTGCGAGCGCTTCAATTTCTGGCGGAAATGTTTCAATCAACGCGGCGAATGATTTTACGAATTTAGCGGCGGAGATTTCTGCAAATAAAAATACGCTGGCTGATTCTTCAACAACCTCCGGAAACCTCTAAATTAGTGCTGGCGATGACGTTACACTTGGCACGCTGCAACTGCGGAATAGAAGTGAAAGCTCTTGGGGGAATAAGAAAAAAGGTGGAACTTCAATTAGTGACAACCTCACCAATATCGGCAGCAACATTGAATCCGCAGGCAATCTGGCAATTATTTCAACTGGGCTTTTTGACGAGGCAACCAGCGCCAGCATTAATATCATCGGCAGTAATGTTAGCGCGGCGAATAACGGCTCGCTTATTTCTGACTTTGGCAACGTGAATATCGTTAACGCAGTTGATTCAAAAATGAGCCAGACGACGGCAAGCAAAAAAGGCTCTTACCACTCGCGCTTTGATTCGGTTTATGATTATCAGGAGAGCGCTGTTGAGTCGAATTTGAATTTCGGTGGCGATCTGGTTGTTGATGCGGCACTTGGATCGATGAATTTGATTGGCTCAGGAATTTCTACGGACGGTGATTTGGAAATCGGCAGTTTTGCGATTGCAAGGAATCCGGATGGAAGCTACAAAACAAATGCCAACGGCACTTTCCAAACAGTTTCTGGTGAGTCGGTTCTTGGCCTAAATATCAAAGCGGCGGAACTCAAATCTGAACACTTGGAAACTCATCAGAAAAGCAAGATTGGTTTGGGCGATACGCTGAAACTTGCATTCAATCCAGTTGAGCAGATGAAGTTGATGAGCGAATTAAGCAGCTTTGCATATTCCGGGTCGTTTGGCAAAGAAACTATGGAAATAAATCGCGGACCAAGAATTGAAAAAACTTCTTACAAAAGTAATAAGGCCACAACTACCCAACATTCCGCAAGTCTAGAAGTTGGTGGAAATTTGATGCTCAACAGCACGGGTGACGTGAATGTTGCCGCTTCCAACATCGATGTGGCGGGCAGCGCGCTGTTGAATGTTGATGGAAATTTCAACATCGCTTCTGCAGCAGAAAGCACAAAATCCAGCAACAAAAATCAAGAAATTGAGATTGGCGAGGTCAAGCTAACTAAAGACCTCAGCCACGTTTCAGCCTCGGGTGGCATGCATGGAAGTGGAGTTGGATTTGAAGATGCGCTGACGGTTTCTTCGCAAAAATCATCCAACGTAAATATCGGCGGATCGCTTCTGGCCAATGTCACTGACAGCCTTGTTGCAGCTGATTCGGGAAATATGACGCTTGTTGCTTCCAACCTTAGCGTTGGTGGTGATTCAATCATTAAAACTGCGGGAGATTTTAGCTTAACCGACGCACAGGAAACTTCGTCTTATTCAAGCAAAGAAAGCATTTTAGAAGTTGAGACAGGCGGCAAAGCTGGGAATGCTTATGTCGATGTTGCCTATGCCTGGAAAGCTGTAGTTGATGCGCAGAAGAAAGCGGTACAAGCGGCAGAGAAACTTAAGAAGATGAAAGGGTTAAGAGATGAAGGCAAAGCCAGCGACAAAGCTGTTGAGCTTGCCGCAGCACAACTTGTGTTAGCACAGACTGCAGTTGCAGCCGCTACACTTGCGGCAACAGCCGCAACGGCTGGGGCGGCAGCTGCTGCTGGAACTTCTATGGGAACTGGATTTTACGGCGCAGCTTATACGAATATCACTTCGAGTGGAATCAAAAATACTACGGAATATAGCATTTCCAAAGCCTCTAATTTTGTTGGATACGGAGATATCGACATAGGAAGTGCCAATGATCTCAACATTCTTGGCAGCGTTCTGGCTAGTGCGAATGAGGATATTTCGTTGAGTGCAAGAAATGATATTAAGATTGAGGCGGGCACCAACACCCTCACCCAGAACTCCAAACAAGAAACAACTTACGGCGGTGGATCGGTTGGGAATAATGGCGTGCAACTAAATATCGGGTTCTCAAATGGGGAGAGTGATTACAGCAAAATCTTTTATACTAACTCGCAGGTCTCTGCAGAAAATGGAGCTCTAAGCCTAACAACTGGTAATGATGCAAATATCAGCGGAGCGAATCTTCTCGCAAAAAATATTCTCCTAAACCTCGGCAATGATCTCAACGTTAGCTCAAAACAAACTGGAGAAGATTTCTCTTCGGGAGAATGGAGCTCCAAAGTGGTTATGCTTTAATATTACTGAGCTTCCATCTCAATAATTAGGCTAAGGATATTATCTTTGATTTTCTGGTTTCTGATTTTGTTCATAATCTCAACAGCCTTCATAGTCTTTAAATCTTTTGGCGCGCTAGCATCAATAATGAATCCCTCCAATCCTTCAAAGAAAAAGTGGGGTGAGGTTTTTAGTATTTTAGAAATTTCGTATAACCTACTTGCAGACACCCTGTTTTCTCCGCTCTCATATTTCTGTAGCTGCTGAAATGATATTCCTAAATCATATGATAAAGAGTATTGGCTGATATTTAGAACTTTCCTTCTGAGCCTTACTCTACTTCCAATGTGACGGTCAACGCGGTTGATAATCATAATTTATTTATTGATTTAAAAAAATGAAAAAGCAATTTGAACATTGTTCAATTAATATGAATTAGACAGTGTATAATTACATGGCAAGAAGAAATGATCACACCCGGGAAGAAATTAGAGAAATGGCAATCTTGGCCGGCTCTAAACTTATTAACGAACTAGGCTTTACAGGTTTTAGCTCTCGTCAAATTGCTAAGGAAATTGGATATACAGTAGGAACGCTCTATAACGTTTTTGAAAGCTACGACGATATTATTTTGCACATCAATGCAACTACCTTGGATGAAATGAAAAAGTTCATCACGCAAAACATCAACCAAAAGCTAAAAAACTCGGAAGCGATTAAACAACTCGCAAAATTATATGCGAAGTTTGCTCACGCTAATTATAGAAATTGGAATGCTCTATTTGAGTACACATCACCCTCTCCCATACCAGCTTGGTACAACGAAAAAATAGAAAGCTTATTCATCATTGTTGAAAATATCCTATCTGAGTTCATCAGTAAAAAGTCAGATGCTAAAAAGCATTCGAAAGTTATCTGGGCAAGCATCCATGGCATCTGTATTCTAAGCTTAACAAATAAATTGGATGTAGATGGAACAAAGTCCATCGAAGCTCTGACTGACTTATTGGTAGAAAACTACTTATCTGGCCTCGCAAAATGATCCGTAAATTTATCTCAATTATAGCCTGTAATTTCTTACTATCTTCAATACCATCTCAAGCGTCGGAATTACAAAATGATGGTGATTATGTTGTTATTTTACATGGCATAGCAAGATCGGAAAAGCACATGAGAAAACTAGCTAAATACCTAGAAAAAAACGGGTTTGATGTAATCAACTTAAGCTACCCATCCACTTCTTACAAAATTGATGAATTAACTGACATCCTGCACAAAGAAATTTCCGTAAGAACCTCCGAAGATAAACCTCTGCACTTTGTTGGATACTCTATGGGTGGATTGATGGTCCGCGCACTGATTAAAAAATATGCTTATAATAATCTTGGAAAAGTCGTTCAACTAGCACCACCTAATCAAGGAAGCGAAGTTGCAAATTTTGTTCAAAATTTCTGGCCCTATAAAAAAATCTTCGGCCCCGCAGGACAACAACTCATTACTGATCAGACCGAAATTAAACACTTATTTGGAGATGTTAATTTTGAACTTGGAATCATTGCGGGAAATATGACGATAGATCCAATTTCATCAGCAATTCTTCCTGGAGAAAATGACGGAAAGGTATCGGTTGAAAGTACAAAGCTAAAAGGAATGAAAGATCATATAGTTGTCAGTGCCTCGCACACATTTTTTCCATCAAACAAGACGGTACAAAAGCAAGTTTTGTACTTTTTAAAGCACGGCAATTTCTACCACTAAACCCATGCAAAACCAATCCCACTTACTGAGATCGAAAAGATTCCTCCCCCTCTTCGTTACCCAATTCTTCGGCGCTTTTAACGACAACGTTTTCAAAAACGCTTTTCTGATTTGGTTTACCTACGACATCGCCAATAAACTTAACATGAATGCGCAATTGATGGTCACAATTGCTTCTGGTTTATTCGTTCTACCCTTCTTCCTTTTCTCCTCTCTCGCGGGCCAACTCGCTGATAAATTTGAAAAATCAAAGCTAGTTCAAATCATCAAAATCGCCGAAATTCTCATCATGATTTTCGCATTTGTTGGTTTCCATTTCGAGAACATAAACCTTCTTCTTTGCCTAATTTTCTTGATGGGAGTTCATTCAACTTTTTTTGGACCACTGAAGTACAGCCTTCTTCCCGAGCATCTAAAAAATAACGAATTAGTCAGCGGCAATGCGCTGATTGAAGGCGGAACATTTCTAGCAATTTTACTTGGAACAATTCTTGGCGGAATTGTTATTCGCTTCACCAACGGAATTGAGCTAATCTCCATATCCGTTATTTCTTTTGCCCTAATTGGCTGGATCGCCAGCCGCTCTATTCCAAAAGCACCTTCCGCTGACCCACGCCTTGTAATCAGCTTCAATATTTTTTCTCAGACTCTCAAAATCATCAGCTTCGCCAAAAAAGAAAAAACTGTTTGGCTTTCCATCATTGGAATTTCCTGGTTTTGGTTTATTGGCATTACCTTCTTATCACAATTTCCCACCTACACAAAAAACCTCATCAACGGCGATGAGTTTATCGTCACCCTTTTCCTTTCCATCTTCTCAATTGGCATCGGTATTGGATCGGTAATTTGTAACAAATTACTCAAGGGTAAAATCAATGGAAGACTTGTGCCTGCAGGCTCAATTGGCATCACAATTGGCATCGCGATTTTTTGCATCGCCAATTATTTCTACGTCACACCAGAAAAAATAATCAGCCTTGAAGAGTTTTTCTCCAACAGTTACCACAGCTGGTTAATAACACTTGGCTTGTTGGTAATGGCCATCTCGTCTGGTATCTACATAGTGCCACTCTACGCAATCATGCAGCATCGATCTGACGCAAAATATTTATCACGCATCATCGCCGCCAACAACGTACTCAACGCCCTGCTAATGGTAATTTCCAGCATCGCAATTGTCGCTCTAACGAAACTCAAAATAAATTTACTTCAGATATTTCTACTACTCGCAGCCACCAACATCTTGGTCTTTTTTATCATTCGTAACATCGTAAATAAAAACCTCAGCCACCATGCTTAAATCCTTACTCCGCGGCCTTCTCACCAAAGCCTATAAAGTCGAAATCAAAGGCATCGAAAACTACAATAAGGCTGGAAAACGAGTCCTGATTATCGCCAATCATTTATCATTTCTGGATGCAATTTTGCTGGCAGTTTTTTTGCCAGATAAACCGATGTTTGCGGTAAATACCTTCATCTCAAAACAATGGTGGATGAAACCATTTTTAAAACTGGCCAACACTTTCGCACTCGATCCAACAAACCCAATGGCTGTTAAAAGCCTCATCAACGAAATCAAAAAAGATAAAAAATGCGTCATCTTCCCCGAAGGAAGAATTACAGTTACTGGTTCATTGATGAAAATCTATGAAGGTCCCGGAATGATTGCTGATAAAAGCGATGCAACAATTTTACCAATCCGTCTTGATGGCGCTCAATTTTCTCCATTTTCGCGTTTAAAAGGCAGAGTTAAAATCCACCTCTTTCCAAAAATAACTTTAACAATTCTACCGCCACAAAAATTCGAAGTAGCCGAAGAGATCACCGGGAAAAATCGTCGCGCCGCCAATGCTGACAAGCTTTACGATATCATGACTCAGATGTTATTTGAAAGCTCTGATTACAAAAAAACTCTATTTTCCTCTCTTCTTGATGCGCGCAAAATTCACGGGAATAGCCATTCAATTATTGTTGATGTCGAGAGAAACCCCCCGACCTACAAACAACTAATTCTTCGCAGCTTTGCACTTGGAAGAAAAATTGCTCAGGAGACCAAGGAAGGCGAATATGTTGGCCTCATGATGCCAAATATGAATTCAAGCATTGTAACATTTTTTGCTATGCAGACCTTTGGTCGCGTGCCAGCAATGCTAAATTTCTCCACCGGCGGCGCTAACTTTATTGCCGCTTGCAAGGTAGCAAAAATCAAAACCATCTACACCTCAAAGAGATTTATTCAAGGCGCTAAATTACAAAAATTAATCGAAGCTGCAGAAGGTGAAAAAGTCAGAATAGTTTATCTAGAAAACATCGCTAACAGCATAACCATTTTAGATAAAATTCGCAGCCTTTTAGAATTCTTTTTTGCCGAAAAATTCTATCAAAAATTAAGCAATACTGACGCTAAAAACTCAGCCGTAATTCTATTTACCTCAGGTTCGGAAGGAACACCAAAAGGTGTGGTTTTGAGTCATGAAAATCTTCAAGCTAATCGCTTCCAACTTGCTTCGAGGGTTGACTTCTCAAGCAGAGATACCGTCTTTAATGCCCTGCCAATTTTTCATTCTTTTGGCTTAACTGGGGGAACCTTATTGCCGATTTTGTCTGGCATTAAAACCTTCTTTTATCCATCACCCCTGCACTACCGCATAGTACCAGAACTGGTTTACGACACCAACGCCACGATTATGTTTGGAACGAATACCTTTCTTTCCAACTATGCCCGCTTTGCTAACGCTTATGATTTCTATTCAATTCGTTATGTATTTGCCGGAGCAGAAAAACTTGACGAAGAAACTCGTAAAGTGTGGTCAGAAAAATTTGGCGTAAGAATTTTTGAAGGCTATGGTGCCACTGAAACTTCTCCTGCTTTATCAACCAACACCCCAATGCATAACAAGCCTGGCACGGTCGGACGTTTAATGCCAGGAATCCAATTCAAACTAGAAGAAATTGCCGGCATCACTGATGGAAAAAAACTTTTAGTTGCCGGGCCAAATGTGATGAAGGGATATTTATTAAGCTCAAATCCTGGAATACTAACGCCAGCAGAAAACGGCTGGTATGACACAGGAGATATCGTAGCAATTGATGAGAACGGATACATTTACATCAAAGGTCGAGCAAAAAGATTTGCTAAGATTGCTGGCGAAATGGTTTCACTAACATCAGTTGAAGCTAACCTAAGCAAGCTTTGCCCGCAGAGCTATCACGCAGTTGTAGCGATACCAGATCCAAAAAAAGGTGAGCAAATAATTTTGTTAACAACTTCTCACAATTTGAAGCGCAACGAAATCTCAAACTTCTTCAAAGAAAACCAAATCACTGAACTCGCAATTCCGAAGGAAATTATCTTCACTGAGAAACTTCCATTACTTGGAACGGGAAAAGTTGATTATGTTAAAGTGAAAGAAATCGCGCTAAGCGCTAATCAATAAAACCTTCTCTCTCCTCTTCTCTACTTCAGATAGAAATTCTTTTTTTATCTCAACTTCCACTTGGTAGAGTCTTTTCTTCGCAAAAAATATTACCTACATCACCACACAAATCCACCAAACCCAAAACCCACACCACAAAATTACTCTCTCGGCAAGTAGTAGCTGAAAAATCCTCTAAGCTTCGCGAATCTAATTAAAAGTTCCCGAATCGGATAAGTGAGCAATAGCCCAAAGGAAAAATGTACAATACGATCAAAGTGGTTCCTGCTTGGATCCAAAATTTCAGACACGTAAAATCCGAATGGCACCTTCGCATAAGTATAATGAGCTCCGGTTAGATGAAGCGTCAAGAATACCGAGATCAATACGTATGATTTTGTAGAAAACTGGAATAACCTATAAGTACCAACCAAGGCGGTAAAAAATATGAAAAACAAGATATTCTCCATTAACCAATCATGACGATCTAACGGAGAAATTGCCATCAAGACCCAAAAGGAAATTATCCAAACCAGCAAAGCTGAAACGATTTTATTGTTAGGCACAAATATATTTTTAAATTACGTAAAAACTCATCACCAGCATCGCACCACAAAGTCTCTGCTCCTTTGATAAGTTTCAGAAGTTTTAATAAGACTAGGAATACTCTTATACTAACAAAAGGCGTTGGTAACTTTAATTAAAAACGATGGCAAAAGCAAAAAAGATCACCACCGCAATAGCTGCCGTTGCGATGTCCGCAACTGCCCTTTACCACTATTCAAGAAGCGATTATAAACATTGGATAGATGCCGACAAAAATTGTCAAAATACCCGTCAAGAAGTCTTAATTGCTGAGAGCCTAGAAAAAGTAACTCTCGATAAGAAAGGATGCGAAGTCGTGAAAGGTAAATGGTATGACCCATATACTAACAAATATTTTACCAATCCTGATGATTTAGACGTAGATCACTTTGTTCCGCTTGGAGAAGTTGATAGAAGTGGGGGTCGTGAATGGGGGAAGGAAAAGAAGAAAGAATATGCAAACGACTTAAAAGATCCCGCAGTTTTGATTGCGGTGGATAAGAGCGCTAATCGTTCCAAAGGTGACAAGGATCCATCTGACTGGCTACCTCTTAATAAGAAATTTCAATGTAAATATATCCAAACTTGGCAAAGAATTAAAAAGCAGTGGCAACTAGAAATGGACAAAAAAGAGAAGGCTTTTATCGGTCAAAAAAACAAAGAATGTAAGCTTAAACAAGCTTAGAAATAAGTTGATGCAACCACTGAAATCATTGCCCTACAACTTGTGTTGCAAGGTCGTCAACTGCAGAATTTTGGCAGAGAGAAGTCGGCGAATTTAGAATTGAGTCTGTTTTATGGGCAACTTGAAAGACAAGTCATTGAATCCACTCCAGATGATTTTTTCCCGATTGTAGTTCCCAGGCTAAATAGATTTTCAAGTTGATTGCAGTTAAAGCATCGTTCACCATGAATTCCTTGGGAAAATACAATGAAGGGGGAATATAATGAATAAACGTAGCTTAATTTGCTGCTTTGATTTTAATTTCTATAGGAGTGGTTAAGCCATGCTTCGCGACCATTTATGACAATTTTAAGGGAATCACCGAAGCGAAGCAGGAAATAAAAATATCTCGACCAGACATTAAAAGCAGAGCACATGGAAGAGAAGCATTTGAAACATGCTATATTTTCCCGAAGTTCGTTGTTCTTCAGCTCGACTCAGGAAACAAGGGCGCGGATTCGATTCGGGTTCGCCATCTTGGAAAATCTAACGACTTTAAAAGAGCATGTGATTCTAAATCCTGGTCGCAAGAAATTAAGGTGCCCGACAACGAACAATACTTTTTAGGCATGCGTGAAGGTGTGATCTTTACTCACTCCGCCGACTCATTTGGCAATTTAGGAACGGTTTGGGTTTACAGCGACAAAAATGGTAACCAACTTTATGAAGCTAATTACAATGCATCCCAAGATTTTACGGTTTCGTTTCAGAGCAATGCTATCGCTCTTGAGTATTACAAGCAGCTCAAGCTGAATTGTTCACTTTTCGAATTGGGAAAATCTTGTTGGGAAAAAATAGCTAAAGACAACGGACTGCCAAATAAAAAAAGATTAGGTCCGCCTGACTGTGGGGAAGCGTATAAAAGGATAGACTTTAAACTGAATCCTTCTTTGCGTAAAGAACCTAACGTAGTCCAGATATTTGCCAAAGTTAAGATTGACGACGTGCAAAAGCCTAAAGTTCAGTTTCTGGATGATCGAGCTAAATGCAATGCAACACCATGAGCAAGCTGAATTCCAATAGAGAACGAGATTCGAATTGGCGGAAAGAGAGGGATTCGAACCCTCGTATGGTGTTACCCATAACACGCTTTCCAAGCGTGCGCCTTCAGCCACTCGGCCATCTTTCCATAAATAAACTTTTCACTTCTTCTACATCCTCCCAGCCTTTCAAACTCACGGCGCAGCGGGCTTTGCCCTTCGCCTTCAGCCGGGGCCATCTTTCCATAAATAAACTTTTCACTTCTTCTACATCCTCCCAGCCTTTCAAACTCACGGCGCAGCGGGCTTTGCCTTTTGCCAGAGCTGCAAACTTCGACAAGCTCAGGGTGACTAAGTTGGAGTGAAGTGAGCGTTATTTTTATTAGCGCTGCTTACTAACCACAGTTCCGGTATCCGCAACTTTTCCCACTCCTTGGACAACACTGCTCACAACAGGTGCCAAAACAGCTGCGCTGGGCGCTGCTGCACCACCCCCTGTTGCCGTGACAGAACCAGATCTTGGACGAACAGTTGCAGAAGTATCCAAAACCCCTTCTGCTCCAGCGCCAGCGGGAGATTCTCCGAATATACCAGCCAAAGAACCTAGACTGTTTGCACTCATGCTTATTTTTGTAATTTTTTAGTAATAACCCACTGCTGCAAAACTGACAGAGTGTTGCTCCAGGTCCAATAAATCACAAGTCCAGCTGGAAATGATGCTAAAACGAAAGTCAAAATATAAGGCATCCATTTGAGGATTTTTGCTTGTGTTGGATCGCTAGAGGCCGGGTTTAGTTTCTGCTGAATGACCATCGTAACGCCCATCAAAATTGGCCAAATGCCGATTTTGAAAGCGCCGCCGACTTCGAAAGGCAGCAATCCGAAAAGATTAAAAATTGAAGTTGGGTCCGGCGCGCTGAGATCGTGAATCCAGCCATAGAACTCGGCGTGGCGCATGTCGAGCGTGACAAAGAGAACTTTGTAAAGCGCGAAGAAAACCGGAATTTGAATTAAAATTGGCAAGCAGCCCGAAGCCGGATTAATTTTTTCGCGCTTGTAGAGCTCAATGGTTTCGCGGTTCATCGCCAGCTTGTCGTCTTTAAATCTTGCACGCAGCTCTTCAATTTTTGGCTGCAATTTTTTCATTCGAGCAATTGCTGCGTAAGACTTATTGGCCATTGGAAACAGTGCCAGCTTGACCAAAACGGTCATCGCTAAAATTGCTAAACCGAAATTTCCAAGAAATTTATAGAGATAATCGATGATGAAAAGGAACGGCTTGGTCAAAAAATAGAACCAACCGAAATCAACAGCGCGATCAAAAAGCGCTATGTCATATTTTGCAGCATATTCGTCAAGAAGCTTGATTTTCTTGGCTCCGGCGAAGAGTTCGTGATTAAATTTCAACTCTTCCGTTGGCGCAATTTTGAATTCTTGGCCGATAAATTCTGAGCTAAAAAGATTGCTGCGATTGACAAAGTCACGGCTGAATTTTGCGCCGTAGCTCAACTTTTTATCTGGGATCATTGAGCTTAGCCAATATTTGTCAGTGATGCCAAGCCAACCACCACTTTCTGAACTAAATTCTTGTGATTTTTCTTTGAGCAAATCGCTGTAAGATGCCTCGGAAAGCACACCAGCAAAGGCGCCAATTGCCCCTTCATGCAAAATGTAATTCGACTTTTGCACATTGTTTAAAGCACGATTGATACGACCATAAGGCGCAACGGAAATTTCTTTTTTCGAGTAATTTTTTACCAGCTGCTCAACTTCAAAAACGTAATTTTCATCAAGTGAAATTTTGATGAGAAATTCAACATTTTGCGCATTTCTCCAACTTAAAGTGATTGGTGTTTTTGGCGTTAATTCTTCGCCGCTGCTTTTCCACAAAGTGTTTGGCTTAGGCAAGTCAAGCGCAGAATCTGAGCTGATCCAGCCGAAATCAGCAAAATATCTTTCTTTGCTTTGGCTTGGCGAAAAAAGCACAACTTCTTCGTTTGATTTTGGCTTAACATAAAAATTTGCTAAAGTCAGATCATCGAAGCGCGCACCAACAAGTGAAACCGATCCATGCAAATTTTCGTTTTGAATTTTTATACGAAGTTTTTTCTCAGCTTGCAAAATTTCATCGCGACTTTTTGTGGCAACAATTGCTGCACTAGCTTCGTTTGGCAGAGAGGTTTTAGATGGGATTTCGCCAACTTTTTGTGTCGATGTATTAACGGCAACACTTGCCGCAGCAGCTCTTTCTTCGCGTTCACGTTTTTCGATGCGCGGCTTTTCATAAAACCACGTCCAACTAAGTAAGACAACAGCCGAAAGCACCGTTGCCAGTAGGATATTTTTATTATTTTGCATGAGATTAGAACTTTAGGCGAACAGATTTGAACTAGTGCTTAAGAGAAAGCATCTTCTGGTTGTAAATACACAGCAAACTATCGGCAAGTCTTAAAGTGAACTGCGAAGCGACTGCAGGGATGACTACGTAGTTGTCGCGAATGATATAAGGCAGCGGACTTTCTGCACCAGCCTCATCAACCGCAGCAATTGTTGGAATCACCAAGTTGTCATTTGGAAATTGAAACATGGTCTCAACGCCGTCGTCATAAACCTTAAGCGGCGCGATATTGTCTGATCTTCCCGCTAAAGTGTAGTTAAAATTCAGGTCATTTTGATCGTGATTATGCTCAACTACTGGCGCCAAATTATCTGTTACGCTGATCAATGGCACCGGGGTTTTTAGAATTTGCCTGGAAGGAGCTGGCACTTTTTGCAAAATTGCCGGAGCTGGATTTGGAATTGCCAGCTGCGGCGGCAAAGGCAAAGGCTGGCCGGCTTGTGGATAGAAAAAGCGAATCGTGTAAACCAAATCTTCGTCAGCTTTGCCGTTAAATTCGTCAGAGCGAATATCAAAGTGATAGGTTCTTTTATTGGTGATAATCGTCATATTGGTGTGAGCGGCAATTTCTAGCGGACGAATGAAAAGCCTCTTGCCTGCGGGCGTCAAGCGCCAAGCGAAAGCTTCGCCAATTGAGATCATTTCAATTTCTTCATCTTCGGCAAACTCGATGAATGACTGATAATTGTAGTAAAATTTTAACTCGTAAACTTCGTTGGGATTAAAGACCAAAGTGCGAATGCGCGAATCAGTTGTAATTGGCGTTTGCGCGAATGACGAAAAAGAAAATAGCGAAAAAAACGCAGCAAAAAGAACGGCGCGAAACGCGCGAAATGTAGCTTGTCCTAGGTAAGAAACTAGTAAGCGAATACTTCCTCCGCAATCATGTAGGCAGTCACTTGGAAACCAAGAGGGTTGATCAGCCTTTCTTCCATGCTCAAATTCATTTCTGGCGCAAAAAGGAAATTCATTGTAATGATTTGATCCCGAGTTTTTGGCGGAAGGTCAGATTGTGTGGTCTGAGTCAATATACGAATCTGCACGCTATTAGAGTTAAGAAATTGCATCGATTTGATACGCACAGCAATGTTCGTATCTTTGCCAAGATCGCGCGCATTAATGCGACTACGGAACTCAGAAAAAACTGGCGCAGAAGAAAGTAAACGAACTTTATCAACATCTTCGTCATAGCTGCGCGAATTGTATCCACTGGCCATGTGCACAAATTGATTAATGAAATACTTCACAATCATCTGATTTCCGGTGAATGATTGCGCACTCATTTGATCAACAACGGTGGCAATTCCGGTTTTCTCTTCAACCTCGATTACGTAGGGCTCAAGCGATTTTGAAGACATGATATTCTTCACAAAAATCACCGCAACAGCAACGGAAAACATCGAAACCAAAGTGAAGAGAAGCAGGATATTTCTTTGCACCACCACAATTTGGTAGCGATTTGAATACCAGCTTTTTACCTTTGATTTAGTTTTTTTGTTTTGTTTGTCAGTCGTGGACATGCTTGAAAATAAAGGCGGGAAAGGGGTTTTCAAAACTTCGAAAACCGCAATTTTTTTAAGCTAAAAAGCAAGATTAATTAATTCAAGAAAAGCCTCGATGAAACTCTTTGAAAAAGAAAAAATCCCTCTCGCACAAAAACTTGAACAGCTAAATTGGCTGCTCATTTCGCTGATAATCATTTTGGCTTTCACCGGATTTTTGATGCTCTATTCTGCCGGCGGAGGCAGCTTCTATCCTTGGCTCATCAGGCAGCTTGCGTTTTTTTGTATCTTTTTTCCATTGATGATTTTCATCGCCTTAACCGACATAAAAATCTGGTTTAAGCTTGCTTATTTTGCTTACGCCGTGGCTTTGATTTTAGTAATTATCGTCGACATAATGGGACATAACGCCATGGGCGCCACCAGATGGTTCAGACTTGGATCGCTTACAATTCAGCCCTCAGAAATCATGAAGCTCTGCACAGTTTTTGCCTTGGCGCGTTATTTTTATGGCATCGACGCCGAAGAAATTGGTCGCATAAAATTTCTGATCATTCCGCTGCTTTTCATCGCCGTTCCTGCCTTTTTTATTTTTCACCAACCCGACCTTGGAACCGCAACAATCTTGCTTATGGTTGGTGTCTCGGTTTTATTTTTAGCTGGCGTAAAAGTATGGAAATTCGTTTCAGTTGGTATTGCAGCGCTTTGCGCAGTTCCGCTGATTTGGAGCTTTTTGCTTTATGATTATCAAAAAAATCGCGTTCTGAATTTTCTAGATCCAAACCAAGACCCACTTGGCAGCGGCTACAACATTATTCAGTCAAAAATCGCCATTGGCTCGGGCGGATTTTTTGGCAAAGGCTACTTAAAAGGCACGCAAGGTCAGCTCAATTTCTTACCCGAAAAACAAACCGATTTTATTTTCACAATGCTCTCCGAAGAGCTCGGCTTCCTTGGCGGCGCCTTCACCATCGCCATTTATTGCTCAATTATTGCCATTTGCATCAATATCGCAACCAAGACTCAGCACCAGTTCGGACGCTTGTTGGTCATGGGAATAACCAACATTTTTTTCGTGCACATGTTCATCAATATGGGCATGGTGATGGGATTAATTCCAGTGGTTGGAGCCCCGCTACCCTTCGTTTCCTACGGCGGCACGATTATGGCAACAATGATGATTGGGTTTGGGTTGATTCTGAATATCGATCTGCACAAAAGCAGCGATTTCAGGAAGTAGAAGCACTTCAACGCCATGCTTCGACAAGCTCAGCATGACTCCTCCCCCTTAAACTCGAACTAGGTCACCCTGAGCCTGTCGAAGGGCGACGTCTGCCCCACTCCTCCGCCACTTCTTGCGCTGGGCGGAGTTTGTAACTCCGCCCACTTGTTCATGCCAAGTTCAACAAAGGCATGAACATTAAGGGCGGGATTGCAAATCCCGCCCAGCAATAACCCCAGCTCCTACTCACTCTGCCACCTCATCTATCTCCTCCAGCGTTTTCAACTCCGCAGATTTTTTTCCCTCAATCCCCAGCTCGGCGATATTTTTGCCAAGCGTTGTTGCGCGATTAAGATTTTTCGCTAATTTGTTATAGCCCGCCAAGCTGCGATTTATCAGCCTTCCTAACTCTGACGATTCTTTGATCACGCCAACTAAACTATCCAAAAGTTTACGCATTTCGATCTTCAGCGCTTCGATATTTTTTTCCTGTTTGAAGCGATCGATGATGAATTTTACGTTTGATAAAAGATGCACCAAAACCACCGGCGAAGCCAGTATAATTCCAGCTTCAAGCGCCCTTTGCTCAAAGTCGCGATCAACTTTCTTTAATACTTCCAGCATCTGCTCGGTTTGAAAAAACATCGCCGAAAAAATGCGATAATCGGCGGCATTTTTTGCGCGCAATTCGTCGAATAAAAACTTCTCATAATCTTTACGCTTCAAGTCCTCCAAATGGCGGCGGAAGGCTTCTTTTATTTTGGTTGCGATCTCTTTTTTCTGCGCCTCATTTCCGCTGCGCTCTGCTTCAAAAAAATCTAAAAAATGCGGAGAGGATTTGGAGTCAATTACCAAAATTTGCTCATTTGGCAAAAACACAATTGCGTCTGGACGCTTAGCCTGAGAGTCTCCAACTGATTTGAAATGCGATTGCAAAACATAATCTCCAACCGAATTCAGATTTTCTTTTTCGAGTAAATTAGAATTTTTTAGGATATTTTCCAAAGTGATCTCGCTGCTGCGACCCGCTCCACCAGGGCTTAGAAGTGCTGATTTGGTGTCACTGATAGCCTGAGTGGATTTCTTCACCTCATCATCAAGCGCACCTAATTTTTGCGTGACGCTCTCAAAATTTTTGAAAAGGTTTTCGGTAATTTTTTTGATGTTTTGCTCTTGCGCTAAACTTGCTTGTGCCTGCTGCTCAAAATTTCTTTTCATCAAATCTTCCGAGAGCTTAAAAAGGATCGTTTCTTTATCTTTCGTCCAATCTTGTCTCTGCTTTTCAAACTGTTGCTGTGCTTGGCTTAATAGCTCATTTTGCTTTTCAAAAAAACTTAGCTTTTCTTGCAGCGCACTGATTTTTTCTTCCGACTTTTTTTCAAGTTTTTCTTTTTCTTCGCGCCAAAAACTCACTTCACTTTCCAAGCGTTTTTGTCCGCCAAAAAGTTCAGAACTTTTCTGCTTTTCTTTCGTTAAAAAATGAAAAAATGCACCTGCAAAAAGTCCTGCGCTAAGCAAGAATGTTAAAGCTATTGCCATTGTATTTCGCTGGTTGAATTGTTAGTTGCAGTCTTCTTTTCATGCTTACGCAGCTTGTTTTCCAAGCCATTTGTCAAGCTTTTACATTCAAAAATCATGACTCAAGAACAAACTAAAAACGCAACTTCATCGCAAGTTTTTTACGCCATTCCTTTGCGCGATGTGGTTATTTTTCCACACATGACCACAACAATTTTAGTGGGCAGGCAAAAATCTATCGCATCAATTGAAGAGGCTAAGCGCCTGAATTTGCCAATTCTGGCAATTGCTCAAACCAATCCCGATCACGATAATTTTGACAATTCCAACCTGCATCAAGTTGGAACTTTATGCAGCATCGTTGAAACTATCAGAACGCCGGACGGTGCGCTAAAAGTGATTCTGCAAGGCATTTTAAAAGCCACGCTCGAAGAAATTATTCCCTCGCCAGATTTCTTCAGCTGTCGCGCGGTAAGCATTTTTGATGAGCCGCTTGCAAACAACAACAAAGAGCTGCTTGGCCTGATCAAGGCCTGCCTAGAGAACTTCCGCAAATATGCGCAATATAACAAACGCGTCACGCCAGAAGTTTTAGCAAACATCGTTAAAATTCGCTCAACCCATGAAATTGCTTATCTAATTGCCTCTTTGATTGGCAGCTCTTTGGCAGAAAAACAAAAAATTCTCGAAGAAACCAACCTCAATAAAAAACTCTACAAAGTCTTAGAATTGCTCGATGCAGAGATTGAAATTGGCCAAACCGAAGAGCGCATCAATCGATCGATTCAAGAAAAATTCAGCAAACATCAAAAAGAAATTTACCTCAACGAGCAGCTCAAAAATATCAAAAAAGAACTCGGTCAAGATGAGGAAAATGAAGTAAAAGAAATCAAAGAAAAACTTGCCAAGCTGAAGCTTCCGGAAGAAGTAAAAAAGAAGACCGGCTCAGAGCTGCACAAGCTTGAGCGCATGAATCCATATTCTTCTGAATCAGGAGTTGTGCGAAATTATTTAGACTGGATTTGCACTTTACCTTGGAGCGAAAAAAGCAAAACCAGCAACAATTTGAGGCAAGCAAAAAAGATTCTCGATTCTCACCATTACGGCCTTGAGAAGGTAAAAGAGCGCATCATCGAATTCATGGCGGTGCAAATTAAAACTAAAGATTCGCGCGGGCCTATTCTTTGTCTTGTTGGTGCGCCAGGCGTTGGAAAAACTTCTTTGGCCAAATCAATTGCGGAAGCGCTTAACCGAAAATATGTCAAAGTTTCGCTTGGCGGCGTGCGCGATGAATCTGAAATTCGTGGCCACCGACGCACCTACATCGGCTCTATGCCTGGTCGCATCATTCAATCAATCAAAAAAGCGGGAACAATAAATCCGCTAATTTTGCTTGACGAGGTCGACAAACTTTCGCGCGATTTCCGCGGCGATCCTTCATCAGCCTTGCTTGAAGTGCTTGATCCCGAACAAAATGCGCATTTTTCTGACCACTATTTAGAGGTCGAATACGATCTTTCGAAAGTTATGTTTGTGGCAACCGCAAACAGCATGAACACTATTCCTGTGCCACTTCGTGACCGCATGGAAGTCATTCAGCTTTCTGGATACACAGAAGATGAAAAAATGCATATTGCCAAAGAGCATTTAATCAAAAAACAGCGCGAAGAAAACGGACTTACGAAAAAGGAATTTACCATCGAAGATTCTGCAATTCTGACGTTGATTCGGCGCTACACCTTTGAGGCTGGCGTGCGCAACCTAAATCGCGAAATTGCCAAATTGGCGCGCAAAGCGGCAACAGAAATTGTCACCAAAAAATCTAAATCGCTGCACGTCGTTGAAAAAAATCTCACCAAATATCTCGGCGCGCCGCGCAAAGATTATGGCATCGCTAAAGAAGCTGACGCAATTGGCATCGCTACCGGCTTGGCCTACACGGAATATGGCGGGGACTTGCTTGACATCGAAGCATTGAAATTTGAAGGCAGCGGCAAAATTCAAATCACCGGACAGCTTGGCGACATCATGAAAGAGTCAGCACAAGCGGCACTGAGCTATGCCAGATCAATTGGAAAAAAACTGAAAATTGACGCCAAAAAGTTCAACAAATACGACTTCCACATTCACGTTCCAGAGGGCGCCACGCCAAAGGATGGGCCATCTGCAGGCGTTGCGCTTTGCGTGGCTTTGGTTTCGGTTTTATGCAACAAGCCAATTCGCAAAGACATAGCAATGACTGGCGAAATTACACTCAGTGGGAA
>JBIKKP010000054.1:0-6473 GCA_044360285.1 Rickettsiales bacterium | reverse complement strand
AACAAAAGATCGGCGTTAATTGCATTCCAGTCATTTGAGCCCTCATTGGTTGTTGAAGTTAGAATCCAACAAACCTCCTAAAGGCTTCGATGTATTGGGTGCAAGAGGTTTTTCTTAAGCGTTATTGGGGTTAAATTAATTCTTTGGAACATTTGTTGCAGCACCAGAAGTCGGAACATCAACTGAGTTAGTGAAGCTAGAAATTTTAGCAGCATTGATGCTGTTAAGAGTTTTATCAGAAGTATCTTTTTCAGCAGCTGATCCAGAAGCAAGTTTTGGCGCAGAAGCAAGGTCACCGATATTTGATTTTCCTTCAACAATTCGACTGTTGACTAGCGAGTAGGCCTGATTTGGACGTAAAACGAACGTCATCTCAACTTGGTTATTTGAGTTAATTTTTGGCGCAGATTCGCTAGAAAATTTTCCTGATAAAATTTTCCACTTACTTAGCGACATGCGCCAAACGCAAGAGACCTGATCTTTAGTAATTGATTTGATATAGAGTTCGTTTGTTGGCTTATTTGCCGAAGAGAGAAGCTTGCGCTGATTGATCCAAACAACCCAATTTTTATCGTTAAGGTAAAGTATTGAGGCTAAATGCGCATATGATTTTTCGTTTTCTAATTTCTTTCTTTCTTCTTCTTCAGCTTTTTGTGCGGCAAGCTTTTTTTCTTCTTCACTCATTTTCCTATCATCAAGATTTTCATCAGGAACAAAAGGCTGATTGCTGCGAAGAGAATCTATGGCACGATTGATGTTGGTATTTTCTTCGTCATCAAACATCAAAGAAGTCGCTTTATTATTCATCAAAACACTGCCGATTGCATCTTTGATTTTCTCTGGAGAAACCAAAGAAGAAGGGTTTTTGATTACCGAATCTAAGTTTTTATCAGGAGAAGAAGTTTCACTTTTTTTTGCATCTTCGGAAGTTGCTGTTGGCGCTGGCTGAAGTAAGATGGTTTTTTCTGGCGCGCTGGAAGGTGAAGGGTTTACAGTTTGTGCGTAAGCAAGCTGTATCGCAGCAAGAAGCGTAAGTAGCGAAATAAAAACAATTCTCATTAGCTCTTTGATTTATTTATTACCGTCGTTACTTGCGCCGATTTCTTTGTAAGCGTACCAAACAAAGGTTAAGTTGCCAACTATTGATCCGGCACCTTTTCCGGTGCTGATGTCAATTAAATCTTGCCTGTTGTAGCTTTTGTTTTTGGTAATTTCAAAACCCGTGACAACCACATAACCAGAAAAAGAGTTAATAAAATCATTGGCAAACATAACCGCTTTTAAGTCGTTAGCGGCATAAAATCTCAGGTTTATTGTTGTAAAAATTAGGTTAACAGTTTTGCGCGCAAACGGACCATCTTTTAAAACCTGCGGAACCTCTACTTTAATTTCGCTCGACATTATGGCATAGCGATCAACCGCTTTTTTTAGATTCTCGTTAATATCGTCAATTGTGATGCCATTAGTTGATTTTTTACCTTCATCTAAGCGGCTCCATAACTCTTTATATCTTTTTGCGTCACTCTCTCTGCTTTGTAAATTTGCCGTCTCAACTCTAATTGCAGAAATCTCATCTTCGATTTGCCTTATTCTTGTTTCACCCTCCACTTTTAATTGAGCGAGGTAAGAAAATAGCGTTGAAATCAAAAGCGACAGAAGGACTGCCCCAACGGTATTTAGGATTATTTTTTTGTGAATTTCGGAAAGTTTAATCTTCTGCATCAATTGCTGCTATTTATAGTGAAGTTGACGGCAAAATCATAATATTTTTTGTTGAAGTCGATATTGGTTGGAAGTTCGTTATTGGTCACCTGATCTTTATCGAATTTTTTACGAACCTCTCCGGTCAGGGCGTCGAACTCTTTGAAGAGATTATCAAGGTCGCCACTTTGGTTGTAGAGGTCACCACTAAATTCTGTTTTGTAAGCAAATTTTTTTGATAGTGCGATTGGATTAAAGCCTTGCGCCGAGTAAGAAAATTTTTTTAAGCGCATGTTAAAATCTTTAAGAAATTTTAACTTGGTATAGAGGTCTTGGATGTTCACTTTAAGCGAACCAAGCTGCTCTTCCGTTCTGCCGTAATCAAAAATTTTATCGATGTTAATCTCGTCTTCTTTGAGAATTTTACTGGTTTCAAGTCCAGCTTTTTTTAATTTATCTAGGTCTTGCGAAGCGTTGGCCTTAGTAAGTTGTGCAGCTTCAATTTTTGAACTATAACTCATCTGATTTACCGATAAAATCAGCGCCATAATCAAAGCAAAAATAGTGGCACAGATGTTAAACCTGGCTAATAAAAAGATAGAAACGAAGAATTTCTCTAAGCTCTTCGTTTTCAAAACACCAAATTTAAGAATTTTTCTTTTTTTAAAAAAGATTCGCGAAATCAGAATATCGCAGAATTTTGATTCTTTGCTCAGAAGATCTGCAAAACCAAGATCTAGCGCAGCTTTGTAAGGTGTATAATTAACAAGATTAAGTTCGGTATTTTGGATTTCTTTAAGCTTATCTAAAACTTCTTGCGGCAATATGTTGAAAATCTCTAAGTCGCCAATGACCAGATCGGGGAAAAGACGTTTTAGATATTCAAAAGTACCATGGAGATCTTTCTCGTATTTTTGTACAAAGTCATGTTGCTGCGTGTCATAACCAAAAACACGCGTAAAGATAATTCCCTGCTGCGAAAACACCATTTGCCTCATCCCACCAGCTTTTCCTTCAATAACAAAACAACAAAGGTCGCTTTTTTTATTTTTAGCTTTCGACTGCGCCTTAACGCTGTTTCTAAGACTAAGATAAAGATTATAGCACTCAAGCGGCACTGTATAAACCCCAACCAACTGATTTGGCAGGTTTGCTATAAAGTTTACCCAGGCGTTTATTGTTTCAGAGGCAGAGATTGAAACAAACATGAATTCTCGACGCCTAGATTCTTGCGATAGGCTTTTCCCCTGCTTTACTTGCTTAAGCGCGATGTAGTTTTTAAAACTTTCTTTGTCGCCATCGCTGGCCAAATCACGACGAATAATCTTTGAAAGATCGGTGATTTTGATCGAAGGGTAAACCCTTTTCTTGTAGCTCTGGTCAATAGTGTCGAGCAAGAGATAGACTGGGACCAGCTTGTTTTTTGAAAACAAGGTTTTGAGCAGCTCTGCCTTAGCTTCTTGACTAAAGTCTTCAACAAAAATTTTCTTTAATACGCGCTCTTTATCATGAAGCGCAACGACAGAACCGCGGCTTCCGATAGTGATTACGATATTTTTTCTAGAAAACATTTGCGAATTGGAATTAAAACTTAAAAAAGCTGATTAAAGCTTCTGAAGTCTTGTCTTTGCTGGTTTTAGACCAGTTATCTTTTCTTAAAACTAAACCAAAAATTTAATGATAATTGGCATTGGAATTGACTCGATTTCAACTACAAGAATTAAAAAATTAGTTGGTTGCTTCGAGCAAAAATTTGAGAAAAAAGTTTTTAGCGCGCAAGAAATTTCGAAGGCAAATTCAATTAAGAACTCAGATAAAAAAATCTTATTTTTTGCCAAAAGATTTGCCGCAAAAGAAGCTTTTGCAAAAGCAATCGGACTTGGCATTGGTCGGGGAGTAAATTTTTGCGATATCGAAGTTGAAAATGACTCGCTTGGAAAACCTTCGATAAAAATTTTAAACGAAAAAACCGAATTTTTGTTGCATCATTTTTCTGCAAAAAAACTGGCTATTCACTTATCACTAACTGATGAAAAAACGCTCGCCAGCGCTTTCGTCATCATTGAAAAAATCTCATGAAAAAAGTTTTAGTCATTGGGGCCGGAGCCTGGGGAACAGCGCTTGCACAGCTTCTCTCCAAAAATTGCGAAGAGGTTCTTTTAAGCGCAAATAAACCAGAAATCGTTGCCGAAATAAACAAAAAAAACTGCAACGAAAAGTTTTTGCCTGGCATCAAGCTTTCCAAAAAAATCACCGCAATTTTGAATTTTGATAAAGAAATTTCTGCCGCTGACTTTGTTTTTATTGTCACCCCAAGCTCAGCAATTAGCAGCATTTTTGCCCAAATCGCTAATAACAAATTTAAAAAATCTTGCCGCTTTGTAATTTGCTCAAAAGGCATCGAAACCAACTCGCTGCAGCTTCTGGGCGATTTATTTGAAAAAGTTACCACTTCCAAAAATTACGCAATTCTTTCTGGCCCAAACTTCGCCAGTGAAGTGGCACAAGGCTTGCCAAGCATCACAACACTTGCGTGCAAAGATAAAAAACTCTTCAACGACATCGCCAAAATTCTCAACAACGAAAGCTTCTGCGCCCAGCATTCAAGAGAGCCACGCAGCATCGAAATTTTTGGTACCACGAAAAATATCATCGCAATTGGTTGCGGAATAATCGACGAACTTGGCCTTGGCGTCAACGCCAAAGCGGCTTTGGTAATGAAAGGAATTTCTGAAACTCAGCTGCTTTGCAAAAAATTTAAAACTTCCAGCGACGTTGCAAATGCCGCCGGTTTTGGCGATATTTTCCTCACTTGTTCCTCGCATAAGTCGCGCAACAACTGGCTTGGCACTGAGCTTGCGAAAGGAAAACCTTTCAAGGAAATTGCCACAAAAAGTGGTAAAACTTTCGAAGGTGCAGCTTCCGCCAAGGCAATTGCCGCAATTGCTAAAAAGTCAAAATTGCGCTTGGAATTATTTGAGGCGATCAACGAAATTTTGAGCAAGAAATTCGACAAAAAACAAATCCAAACAAAAATCACTAAAGCCATTTTAACCAGGTAACCAGTAATGACCAACTCAGTTCTAATCATCGACTTCGGCAGCCAAGTCACTCAATTAATCGCCCGCAGAATTCGTGAATTTGGCGTTTTTTGCGAAGTAAAAAATTGCGACATCAAGTTCGACGAAATCAAGAAAATCGCGCCGCAAGCCATCATTCTTTCCGGCGGCCCAGAATCAGTTTACGAAAAAAACGCACCAACGGTTGATAAAAAAATCTTCGAACTTGGCCTGCCAATTTTGGGAATTTGTTATGGCGAGCAACTCATCTGCCACTTGCTTGGCGGCAAAGTTGGTAAATCTTTTGAACGCGAATTTGGCAAAGCAGAAATTGACATAATTTCTAAATCAAAATTCTTCGCTGGCGTAAAAAGAAAACAAGTTTGGATGAGCCACGGCGACCACATCAGCAAGGTTCCAGCCGGCTTTGAAGTAATAGCCAACACGCCAAAAGCACCTTTCGCAGCAATTGCCAACGAGAAGCAAAAAATCTATGGCGTGCAATTTCACCCAGAAGTTGAGCACTCACTTGATGGTCGCCAAATCCTTAAAAATTTCGTCATTGAAATCGCTGGCTGTAAGCCGAATTGGTCGATGAAAAATTTCAAAAAAGAAGAAATCGCTGAGATCAAAAAAATCGTTGGAAAAAATCACGTCATCTGCGGACTCTCTGGCGGCGTGGATTCATCGGTAGTTGCTGCATTAATCAACGAGGCAATTGGCAAACAATTAACCTGCATTTTCGTTGACCACGGGCTGCTTCGCAAAGGCGAGGGTGCGCAAGTTAAGGAAGTTTTTGCAAAGAAATTTAAAACAAATTTAGTTTACGTTGATGCTTCGAAGCTTTTCTTATCTAAGCTCAAAGGCGTAAGTGATCCTGAAAAAAAGCGCAAAATTATTGGTAAAACTTTCATCGAAGTTTTTGATAAAGAATCAGCCAAAATCAAAAACGCCACCTTCTTGGCGCAAGGCACGCTCTATCCCGACGTCATTGAATCAAGCCATCCAAACAAAGGCGCAAGCCACACAATTAAGTCGCATCACAATGTTGGCGGACTTCCAAAAAAGATGAAGCTGAAGTTGCTCGAGCCAGTTAGAATGCTGTTCAAAGACGAAGTAAGAAACTTGGGCCGCGAGCTAAATTTACCGGAACAGGTTGTTGGCCGTCACCCGTTTCCAGGCCCAGGCCTTGCGATTCGAATCATCGGCGATGTCACTCCAGAAAAAATAAAAATTCTGCAAGAAGCTGATGCAATTTACATCGAAGAAATCCGCAAAGCCGGCCTCTATGACAAGATCTGGCAAGCCTTCAGCGTTTTAACTCCAATCAAAACTGTTGGTGTAATGGGCGATGCAAGAACTTATGAAAATGTTTTGGCTTTACGCGCTGTAAAGTCAATTGATGGTATGACCGCTGACGTTTATCATTTCTCTTCCGAATTTTTGTGCGAAGTTGCCAGCAGAATCATCAACGAAGTGCGCGGAATTAATCGTGTGGTTTATGACTTCACGTCGAAGCCGCCGGGAACGATTGAGTGGGAATAATTTTCGGTAAGCCTCTCAGCATGACTATTTAGGGAATCGTTAATTCTTTGCTCAGGCGGCATTTGTAATCACTACCGTCCGGTTCCGCCCCCTACAACCTGAAGAGGTCAGTAATTTCAGTCTCTGATTTTGTGTAATTCAATTTGATGAAGTCGCTCAGGTTCTGGG
>JBIKKP010000030.1:0-19098 GCA_044360285.1 Rickettsiales bacterium | reverse complement strand
TTTTTAAATTTTGCGCAAGGCTTTGCGAAAAAATGGCAGGCTTGCCAGAGAAAATTTTTAGAAAAACTTCCTAAAAAAATTTCTCGAGAAGAGAAAAAAATCCAACGATCGAACCAACAATAGCAGCGGTTTTGATGGTGAGTTTGAGCTCTAATTCCTTAAGATTTCTTTCGGTTGTAAGCTCTAGCTCTTTTATGTCTCTTTTAGTGACGAGCTCCAACCTTTTAAGGTCTTCTTTTGTTGCAAGATTATGCTCAACATAATCAGAAAAAACTTCTACCCAAGTCTCAGACTGCTTCTCTGTAAAGCCTGCAGCCCGAAGATGGTGTAAAATTTTAATCGGATTATCAAATCTTGGCATGGTGTCTGTGTGTGGCATGTTGTGACGTGGTTATTTATTTTGGTGTGTTGGGTTCTTCGCAAAAAAATTATTTTGCATTTACTTAAACGCAAGGCGCTTTGTAGAACGCACCTCCGCAAGCTTTTTTAAAACAGGATTTTTCAAGCAAAATGACAATTCAAACAACCGACCTCGTAATCATCGGCGCTGGCCCAACTGGCCTATTTTCAATCTTTGAAGCGGGCATGCTGAAAATAAAATGCCACGTCATCGATACCTTGGAAAACGTTGGCGGACAATGCTTGGCGCTATATCCAGAAAAACCAATTTACGATATTCCCGCCCATCCAAAAGTTTTAGCCAGCGAATTAATTGAACTGCTCGAAGCGCAAGCTGCGCCGTTTCATCCCACTTATCACCTCAACCAACGCGTCGATAAAATCACCAAAAACGCTGATGAAAGTTTTTTGATTGAGACTTCAAAAAATACCAAAATTAACTGCAAAGCAATAATCATCGCTGCAGGCTGCGGAGCCTTTGGCGCCAACCGTCCGCCGCTTGATGGAATTGAAAAATTTGAAGGAAAATCGATTTTTTATTCCGTGCGTTCAAAAGCTGAATTTGCTGGAAAAAATGTCGTAATTGCTGGGGGCGGAGATTCCGCAGTTGATTGGACAATTGCCTTAAGCGACATCGCCAAAAAAGTTTACGTGGTGCACCGCCGCGACAAGTTCCGCTGCGCTCCAGAAAGTGCAGATAAAATGAAAAAACTTGCCGAATTAGGAAAAATTGAAATGGTAATTCCATTCCAACTTGATGGCCTTGAAGGCAGTGATGGCAAGCTTTCAGCAGTTTTGGTAAAAGATTTCGACGGTAATGTTAAGAAACTTGAAGCCGATTATTTATTACCATTTTTTGGCCTGGCCATGGAGCTTGGACCAATTGCAAACTGGGGCCTCAACTTGCATAAAAATCACATCGAAGTTGATCCATCAACCATGCAATCTTCGCAAAAAGGAATTTACGCAATTGGCGATATTGCCACTTACAAAAATAAACTAAAACTGATCTTAAGCGGCTTCGCTGAAGGTGCCACCGCTTGTCACGATTTGCGAAAAATCGTTCATCCAAACGAGGTATTTCACTTCGAATATTCTACTTCTAAGGGGCTTGATACTACGGCTTAGCCATAAAAACAGGCTAAACGCCTGTTTTTAGTATCAAGTGGGAGAAGCTTGCTTCACCCCGGCGTGAGTCGTCTTCGAGCGCAAGCGAGAAAAGCGACGAAGCGTGCGCCACTCAACTTCAAGACAACCAAAATCAGACTTTTTAACATGTTCTCGAAGCTAGAATTCCTAATCGCCGCGCGCTACCTCAAATCAAAACGCAAAGAAGGATTCATCTCCGTCATCGCGATTTTTTCGTTGATTGGGATCATGATTGGCGTGGCAACACTCATCATTGTGATGTCGGTGATGAATGGGTTTCGCTTTGAACTCATCAATCGCATTTTGGGCATTAACGCGCATCTAACCGTCTATTCCAAAACGCATAAAATTTCTGCTTACGAAAAAATTATCGCAGAAATTCGCCAAATTCCTGGCGTGACATTCTCTAATCCTTTGGTTGAAAGTCAGGCAATGCTTTCTTCGCCAAGCAAGAATGCGGGCGGGCTCATCAAGGGTATCAAGCTTTCTGATCTAGAGCATAAAAAGCTGATTTCGCAAAATATTTTGGCAGGAGATTTAGAAAAAATTTCGCAGCGAAATTCGGTGATAATTGGCGCAGCTGTTGCGCAAAACTTGGGTTTGCGCATTGGCTCACCGCTGAAAATTATTTCTGCCGAAGCCAACGAAACCATAATTGGCAGCATTCCGCGCGTAAAAACTTATGAAGTTGGCGGAATTTTTGAGAGTGGAATGTATGAGTATGATGCAACTGCCGTCTTCATGAATTTTGAGATGGCGCAAACTCATTTCCGCCTTTCTGACAGCGCTTCGGCGATTGAAATTTTTGCAGCTGACGCAACGAAGCTTGAAGAAATAAAAGGGAAAATTTTTGTGATTTTAAGTCAAAATCCTGACCTCTTCATGAACGATTGGCAGCAGGCCAATGCAAGCTTCATCGATGCTCTAAAAGTTGAAAGCACGGTGATGTTTTTGATCCTTACTTTGATAATTTTGGTCGCTGCTTTTAACATCATTTCAAGCATGATTATGCTGGTGAATGACAAAAATAAAAACATCGCGTTGCTACGAACTCTTGGCATGAGCCGATTTGGCGTGATGAGAATTTTTCTTATTTGCGGCTCGTCAATTGGTGTAATTGGAACAGTTTTAGGCGTGTCAATTGGTGTGCTCTTTTCGGCTAACATCAACAACATCAAGGTCTGGCTTGAATCTTTTGCCAATGTCGAACTCTTCAGCCCAACAATTTATTTCCTCTCAACTTTGCCTTCGAAAATTTTTATTTCAGACGTTGTTTTGATCACTTCGATGGCCTTGGTTTTGTCTTTTTTGGCAACACTTTATCCCGCCTACAAAGCCAGCAAATCCAATCCTGCAGAGATCTTGCGCTACGAATAAATTCCCACTTGTTCCATAAAAACTCGACTCTTAGAAAGCGCGCCGCCGGGAGTCGTACCGAATACAATACCCTTTAGTGGGGAATAGGCTACGATGCGCTGGGTTTGCGCAGTGGTGGCTCCCGACATTTCTCTTCTCTCTTATTCTCTTCAAAATAACGGCATAATTTCCAAAAACTTCGCAATATCCGCTGTTTTCGGATAAGAAAAATACTGCGCGTTTGGCAGATTTTTCTGTGAAATTCTTGGCAAATTTTCGCCGCGATTAATTTTTTCTATTGCCTCAGAAACCACACCAATTGTGGCCTCATAGATCATTACAACATTACCAAAAAGCGAAAAGTTGGAATTTAACTTCACACGCGAAACCGCAATTATGTTGCCAGTGTCGATGCCTGAATCATCAATGTAATGCAGGGTTGTACCAATCTCTTTTTCACCGTGCAAAATTGCCCAAAACGTTGCCATAATTCCGCGATAATTTGGCAAAATTCCTGAGTGAAAATTTATCACGCCGCGTTTTGGAATTTTGATTGCGGCTTCATGAAAAATTTGTCCGAAGCGAACTGATAAAAATAAATCCGGCGCAGCTTGGCGTAATTTTTGTAGGAATTTTTCCTCATTAACTTGCGCGCAAATTTCAACTTGCGCACCCAATTTTTTTGCAAGCTGCTGCAGCTTTTCATCAGCGCCAATTTGCTCAAATTTTTTTAACGCCAAAAGCTCTTGCGGCAGCGCACTTACATCACCAACAGCCTGCGATAAAAATATTTTTACCTCGTGTTTTTGCAAATTTTCGCAAAGCATTTCAGCTGCGTTAATTGCGTGAATGTCTTTGTTTAAAAAAAGAAAAATTTTCATCACCTATTTGCGTGAAGCCTTGATTTTTTTGGTTTCGCGCGCCGTTGCCTCAATTATTGCCGCAATAAAATCTTCAATAATTGGGCGAGTAATTTTGCGATTTTTCGTAGCAATTGCGTAAGTCATTTTTGGAAAAAATTGCGATAAATTAATTTTTTCTAAAGCCCGGTCATTGTCATCCAAGCAGACTTGCGAAACCACGGCGGCGAAATTATTTTTTCCAACCAGCTGTTTTAACATCTCCCAATTGCCATTTTCGAACTCGATGCTGCCCTTCAGTTTGTAAGTTCGAACCACTTCCTCAAATAGCGGCAAAGTGATCAGGCTTTGGTCAATTCGAATCAAATCGAAATTAGCGAAATCTTTCAGACTCTTGATTTGCTTACCGGCGAATGGATGTTTTTTATTGATGATTAAAACCGGATCATAGGACACAACCTCGCGCAGCGCTATTTCTGGCCGCGGCGCCATATTTGGATAAAAAGCCAAATCAATTTTATCATCTCTCAAACGTTGAATTGCATCATTTGGCGCGATATTACGCAGAGCAATCTTTACCTGCGGATTTTTTTTACGAAAAATTGCAACAATGTCTGGCATCAGGTAGGATATGGCTATGTGATGCACCGCTATTTCAATTTTCTCTTCTTCTTTTTCCTTTTTCTTGTTGAGAAATTGATCAACCACCGACTCAAATTCATGCATCAGCGGACAAGCAATTTTGTAAAACTCTTCGCCTTCCTTGGTTAGAACCAGCGGCTTGGCATCGCGCCTAAAAAGGCTCAAATTCAAGTCGCGTTCAAGTGATTGAATCTGTAAAGTTATTGTTGATTGCGTGAGGTTCATAAACTGCGCAGCCTTAGAAACGCTGCCACAGCGCACAACGTGATAAAACCCACGGATTTGCTGCAGGAGATTTTTTTTATACAAAAAATTTTGGCTGAACTTCATGATTATTGACCATTTCAATTACGACATTGAAATAATTAATTTGAATTAGTTCTGACTAATCAATTAGATCATCTGCACCTAGTATTTCCAAGGAAATTCAAATCATTTTGGAACATGACAGCAGCAGCATACATAGATCACAAAACTTCACTCCAGATTAACAAAATCAGACCCGCAATGCATCAACATTCACACAACAGCCAAGACTTTCTTCGCGCTAAACAATTGTTAAGCGAAATCGAAATTTGGCTAGAAAACGCCATTGAGAATTCTGACAAAATTTCTGCAGAAGAAAGGGGTCAACTCATCAACGACATCGAAAAGACTCAGTTGAATCTTCACCTTTTTGAAAGACTTATCTCGCAAAAATAACTTAGAACGTAAGCACCAGCGATCCAGTTGTGGCACGACTTTCTAGAGCCTTATGCGCCTTAACAACATCTTTAAAGGCGTAAGTTGTAATTTTTGGTTTCACAATTCCCTGAGTTAAAACAGCAAAAACTTCCACAGCAGAAAGTGCTAATTCGATGCGATTAGACTTATAGAGCGCCAAGGTTGGACGCGTGATGTAAAGCGAATTCGCCGTCAAACGATTCAGGTCAAATTTTTCAACCGCCCCCGAAGATTCACCAAAAGTTACACACATTCCCATCGGCCACAAGCAGTCAGTTGAACGCTCTAGCGTATCTTTTCCAACCGAGTCATAAACCAAACCAACGCCGCCATGTTCGGTGATTTTTGCCACCTCATCAACAAAATTTCCTGCTTTGTAATTGATGACGTGATTACAGCCAAATGACTGCGCATCAGCAATTTTTTCATTTGAACCAACAGTTCCAATAACTTCTAAACCCAGATATTTTGCCCATTGGCAAAGAATGTGACCAACGCCACCTGCTGCAGCGTGCACGAGAATTTTTTTCGCTCTTTTGGCGATGTAAACGCGATGCAACAAAGCATGCGCAGTAAGGCCCTTCAGCAGCGATCCCGCAACAACCATGTCGGTTAAATTTGACGGAACCAAAACCAGATAATCACTTTTGATTGCACGCTTTTCTGCGTAGGCGCCAATGCCGCCAGTTGCATAAGCAACGCGGTCGCCAACTTTGAAATTAGTAACGCCAGAACCAACCGCCTCAACAACGCCACAAGCTTCTAAACCAAGAATTGCCGGAAGCTGCTGCAGCTTGTATTGGCCACGCCGGAAGGCGACGTCGAAGAAATTTACACCAATTGCTGTGTGTCGAACCAGCACTTCATCCTTTTTATGCTTTGGATCATCAACGCTCTCGAGCTTTAGATGCGGGGCGTCGCCGACTTTATGAAGAACAATTGCTTGCATTTGCTGTAAGTTTTTTGAGGTTAAATTTGACGCTGCAAAACATCAACCAAGCCGCAAAATGCAACATCAAAATCTCTTTGTTTTCGACATCGAAACTATTCCCGACATCAAAGCTGGAAGAAATTTGCTTAACCTTTTTGATGCAGACGAGGCGCAGGTTCGTGAAGGTTTAACAAATTACCATTTGCAAATCACCGACCAAAAAAATTCTTTTTTGCGCCAACCTTTTCACCAAGTTGTTTGTATCAGTTTTTTAGAAGCAGAAATCATCCGCGATTTTAACGGACAAGAAACTTACAAAATTATCGACATCCGCTCAGGCGGCGATTTATCTAGCTTGGAGCCCGATTTGGTAAAAGGATTTTTTGCGCATTTGAAGAAAAACTTTTCACGTTTGGTCAGTTTTAACGGCAAAAGTTTTGATCTGCCGGTGCTAAAATATGCGGCAATGAAACATGGAATTGAAGCCGCGTGGCTCTATAAAAGCGGCGACAAATGGAACAATTATCAACAACGCTACAGCCTTGATTGGCATTGCGATTTGGCCGAAGCATTTTCCGATTTTGGCGCTTCCGCGCGCGTAAAAATGAATGAACTTTGCGCCGCTTTTAATCTGCCTGGAAAAATTGGTGTTGATGGCTCGCAAGTGACGGAAATGTGGGACGAAGGACGTTTAGAGGAAATTCGCAATTATTGCGAAACCGATGTTTTGAATACTTTTTTGCTCTATCTCGTTTATCAAAATCACAACGGGTCTTTATCACGTGGCAACTTCATTGAATGTAAAAATTCGCTACAAAATTTCTTGCAAGAAGGCGCGCAAAGAAAACAACATTTTGCAGAATTTTTGCATGAATGGAAAAGAGTTGAAACTTTGTAAAGGTCCGTCGAAACATCGCGCCTAAGCCATCTGAAAAACGACCCAAATTTCTAATTAAAAAATCTTAAAAGTTTCAAATGAAAAAAAATTTCGTAAAATCACTTAGCGCTGCAATCATTGGCCTAAGCCTTACTGCAAGCTGTTCTGCCCTAAAAGGTAAAGAAGCTCACAAATGCGCTTCTAACAACAGCTGTTCAGCAAAAAAAGATGGCGAAGCTCACAAATGCGCAGGAAAAAAAGCTAAAGGAAAAAAAGCTGTTGCAGCTCCAGCAGCCGCTCCAGTAGCAGCCCCAACTGCAGCTCCAAAGCCAGCAAAAAAATAGGTGAAAAAAACATCTAGCGACAGGCCAATTCCGACTAAAAAAGTTGGAATTGGCCTTCGTTCGTCTCACATCTCTCACGTCTTAAAAAACTACAAAAAAATCAGCGAAAAAATCGGCTGGTTTGAAGTTCACAGCGAAAATTATTACCAGCTCGCAGGGCCGTCTCTAAAATCTCTGGAAAAAATCAGAGAAAATTTTTCCATCTCTCTTCACAGCGTTGGCAACTCACTTGGTTCAGTTGCAAAACCAGATTTAAAACATCTTAAAAAGCTGAAAAACCTCATCGAAATTATTGATCCATTCTTGATTTCTGATCACATTTCTTGGGGATATGTTGGCGCTCAGCATCTTAACGACTTACTGCCTTTGCCCTACAGCCAAAAGACTTTGAACTTGATATCGCGCAATGTTGAAATTGTACAAAATTTTCTTGGCCGCGAAATTTTAGTCGAAAATCCATCAACTTATCTCAGCTTCAAAGAGCAAGAATTTGGTGAGGCAGAATTCATCAATAAATTATGCAAAAAAGCCGGCTGCTTTTTGCTGCTTGACGTCAATAACATTTTTGTCTCAAGCCAGAATAATCAAAGCTTCGCGCCAGATAAATATCTGCATGAAATTGATAAAAAATTTGTCAAAGAAATGCACCTTGCCGGACATTCTGTAAGCGAAATTTTTGATGGAAAAAATCAGCAAAAAATTCTCATCGACACGCACAATAATTTGGTCTGCGACGAAGTTTGGCAACTTTACAAAATTGCCAAAAACCGCTTCAAGAATTCTCCCACATTAATTGAATGGGACCAGGATTTGCCAGCTTTTGCAACACTTATGCAAGAAGCAAAAAGAGCTGAGGAAATTTAGAGAAATGAAAAAAACTCAAGAGCTGCAGCAAAATTTTTGTACTCATCTTTTTGACAAAAAATCAACAGAAATCATCAACAGCCTTCCTTATTCAAAGCAAGAGGCTCTAGCGCGCTTAAACATTTACCGCAACAATGTTTTTGGAAATTTCGAATCGGTTTTATCATCAATTTACCCAGCAATTAAACGCTTAGTTGGTGAAGATTATTTCGAAAAGTTAGTTTTGGATTTCTGCAAAAAATATCCATCACGCAGCGGAAATTTAGACGATTTTGGCAGCGAATTTCCGCAATTTTTGCAGCAGACGCGAAGAAAGCACAAACTGCCTTACTTGCCAGACACCGCAAGGCTTGAGCTCTTTTTTCATCAAGCTTATTTTTGCAAAGATGCGGTTGATTTTGACCTGAAAAAATTTCAAAAAATTCCGCCAGAAGATTTTTTTAATCTCACTTTTAAGCTCCACCCTTCTTGCTTTCTTATTGCTTCAAAATTTCCAATTTTTTCGATTTGGCAAAGCAATGTGAATGAAAAAAAACCAAAAAAACTTTCTCTGCAACAAGCTGAATCAGCCCTTATCAGTAAGGCTTTGGGGCAAGTTGAAATAATAAAACTATCACCGGCAGAATTTATTTTTTTGGAAAACGTGTCGAAAGAAAAAAATCTTTTCGAAACTTACAAAAAGATTTTGCGTCGCACCAAAAGCGACTGCAACATTGGAAAAATTTTGCAAAAATTCGTCGCCGCAAAAATCATCAATAACTTCAAATTAGAGAAAAAATGAAATGTCAAAAAACTGCTAAAGCGATTTCTTGTACCCAAAAATTCTACGAAAAATTCGAGAATTTTTTGCTGAAATTTTTTCAGCCATTTTTACTTCTAGCTTTGCGGCTGTTGGTTGCCAGCGTTTTTCTAAAAAGCGGGCTAACTAAAATTTCGAACTTCGATACAACAATTGCTTTATTTGAAAATGAATATGGCGTGCCACTTTTAAGCCCTGTTTGCGCCGCATATTTTGCAACTTTTTTTGAACTAACTTGCTCAGTTCTTCTCATTGCTGGACTTGCCACCAGACTGGCTGCGCTGCCATTAATTGGCATGACTTTAGTTATTCAATTTTTTGTCATTCAAAATCCTGATCACTTTTATTGGCTTGCCACTCTTGCAACAATTTTAACTTTCGGCGGCGGAAAAATTTCGTTGGATCATCTCTTGAAAAAGCTTTGCGCAAATTGCATAAAAAAAGCCGAGTCGTCTAAATAACGACCCGGCCCAAAGCCTTTGTTTAGAAGGTTTTACAAAGTTCCATTCACCAACTTTTCGCAAGTGCCTTTTGGCAAATAAACCCACTCAGATTTACCGCCATTTACCTTTGCTTCACCAGCGCAAGAATGTGATTGCTTTAGATCGGCGCAGTCATTTTTTCCTGCTTTCACAACGCCGTAGCATTTTTCCATTTTTTTATCTTCCGCTGCTTGAACTTGAGATGCAGCTGCAATTGACGCACTTCCAAGTAAAATTGATGTAATAAATTTTTTCTTAAGAGACATAAGTTTTGTTAAATTAAAGGTTAAAAAATCGAGTTATTTTATTGCCCAAAGCATGATTGCTTTTTGCACGTGTAGTCTGTTTTCCGCTTCGTCAAATACAACTGAACGATCACTGTCAATGACGTCGGATGTCGCCTCAAAGCCGCGATAAGCTGGCAAGCAATGCGTAAAAATTGCTGTCTTTTTTGCCAACTTCATCAGTGCAGAATTTACCTGGTAAGGCGAAAGCAAATTAATTTTTTTCTGCTTTGACGCATCATCATTTCTTGTTTCTTCGCCCATTGAGAACCAAGTGTCAGAAACTAAAACATCGGCATCTTTTGCGGCCTTTTTAGCGTCAAAGCAGCGAGTGATTTTTGCGCCAGATTTTTGCGCTTTGGCAATTTCTTTGTCAGAAAAATCTAACTCTTTTGGCACCGCAATTGCCAATTCAAAACCAAAGGCTTTAGCAGCATGAATGTAAGAGTTCAGCACGTTGTTGGCATCACCAAACCAAGCAATTTTTTTGCCGGCAATTTTTCCCAAATGTTCTTCTATGGTCAAAATGCTGGCGATGATTTGGCAAGGATGGGAAAAATCTGAAAGTGCATTTATCACAGGAACCGAGCTGTTTTGCGCCAAATCTAAAATTGTTTGATGTGCGTTTGAACGAATCATAATTGCATCAACAAAACGCGACAAAACTTTTGCGGTATCGGCAATGCTTTCGCCTTTACCAAGCTGCATGTCATTTCTACTCATCACAATTGCAAAGCCGCCAAGCTGGTTAATTCCCACCTCAAAAGAAACTCGGGTACGCGTAGAGTTTTTCTCGAAAATCATCGCCAAACTTTTTTGCGGCAACATTTTCACTTGTTTAGCCAAGCTGGTTTTCGATTTTAGCGTCTTAGCCAAAAGAAGGATTTTTTTCAGCTCTGTTGCCGGAATTTCGTTTAGATCGATGAAATGTTTGATTGCCTTTTTCGTTACTTTTTTTGTCATAATTTTTAGCTCGCAAAAAACTTTTGAAAATTCGAAGAAAGCTCGCGAACCTAGGAACCAACCTGCACTTGTCAAGTCTGCATTTAACTCAAAATCAATGTCAAAAAAATCTAAAATTTTCGTTACCAGCGGCGGAACCGGTGGCCACATAATTCCTGCGCGCTGTTTGGCTCTAGAACTTACAAAACAGGGATTCGATGTCACTTTCTTAGGCGATACAAAATACCTCAGCTACATCAAAGAAAATGATGGATTTAGTGCAAAAATTATCAGCTCTTCCCAGATAAAAAAATCGCCATTTTTTTTTCTTAAAGCGGCAATCAAAATTGCTTTTGGCTTTGTGCGATCTTTGACAATTTTTTTAGTAAAACGTCCAAAATATGTTGTTGCTTTTGGAGGCTATGCAACCTTTCCAGTTCTTGCTGCGGCGGTGATCACAAAAACCGTAATAATTCTTCACGAGCAAAATTCTCACCTTGGAAAAGTGAACAGAATTTTTGCTAAATATGCAAAAAAAATCGCCCTTTCTTTCAAGGAAACTTCGGGAATTTCTGAAGGTTTTTTGAATAAAACTTATTTCACCGGAAACCCAATTCGCCCAGAAATAATGAGGCTTGCGAGCGAATCATATAAACTTCCAGAAATTGAGAACTCGCCAGAAAGTCTTAACAATAAAATGGGTTATGACGTTTTACTTGCTTCCGATTTTTATGAAAATGAAGAGCGTGATAATTTATTTAAAATCCTTGTCATTGGCGGCTCGGGAGGAGCAAAAATTTTCAGCGAAATTTTGCCAAAAGCTTTTTTTAATCTCAGCGAAGAGATCAAAGAAAACATTCAAGTCATCCAGCAATGCAGGAATGACTTGGTTCTATCAACTTTCGAGCAATATAGAAATTTTAACATCAACATCATTATCGATTCATTTTTTGAAGACATGCCAAAGCTGTTAAGAGAATCGCACCTTGTCATTGCACGCTCTGGCGCCTCTTCTGTTTTTGAATTTTGTGCAGCAAAACGTCCGATGATTTTAATTCCCTTCGCTGCTGCCGCAGATAATCACCAAGAAAAAAACGCGCGCTACCTTGAAAATCATGGCGCAGCGATTGTTATTCGCGAAACAGAGTTCACTATTAATCAAATTAATGATTTGCTAAAAAATATAATTTTTAACAAAAACGTTTTAGAAAAAATGTCAGCGCAAGCCTCTTCACTGGCCGTCTTAGACGCCACTCAAAATCTCATAAAACTTGTCGAAAATGACTGAAGAACAAAAAAAATCTCAAGATGAACTTTCGCTGGGGCAGCTTTTCAAAGCGAAACGAGAATTTTTAAAAATTGAAACTCACGAAATCTGCAGCACCCTGAACATCAAAACGCGCGATATTGAGGCGGTTGAAAATGATGATACCAGCAATCTGTCTACTCATCTATACATTCCAGGCCTGATTCGTTCTTACGCAAAATTTCTTAAAATTGATCCAAAAATTATCGAAGAAAGAATTAAAAGCTTGTCGCTGAAATCCAACACTGACAATAAAAAACATCTACTTATCAACATTGGTGAACATCTTGAGATCACGCCTGATCGCAACATGTTTTTTAACATGGTCGTCGTTTCCATTTTATTTTTCTTGGTGCTGCTTTCTCTCTACAACAGCCTAGAAAATAAAAGCGATTTGATCACCAACAAAGACATAATTTTAGAGCTCGAGAACTCGAATTTGTAATGGAGCAAGCCCAGAAAAAAAACAGAGAAGCGTCGCATTTGGCCACAGCAATTGTGCTGTTCGTGGCCGTGATCGCTTTGATTTTTTTTCTGCCGCAACTTCTAAGCAACTCAGGACTTAAGCGTGAAATTGCGCACAAAATTAGCCAACAATATAACGCAAATTTCACGATTAACGGTCGAGTAAAAATTGCCTTGCTGCCTTATCCATCAGTGATTTGTGAAGATGTCTTGATGCAAAATTTACACATAAAGTCACAAGACAACGAAAAAGAAACGACCTACAATTTTCACGCCAAAGAGCTGCGCTTGCTCTTTCCAATATTCAACACCGACAAAGCCTCGGCGAAAGAAATTATTTTTAAGAACGCCATCTTTGAAAGCTTTGACACCGCAAATCCATCCACTCTGCGCGACAACGATCTCACTAAAATCATCGACGAAAAAACAAAAAATCCTTCTGCGCTTGAAGGTGGAAATGACAGCGAAATTGGCGAAAAAATTTTTTCAGCGCTAAATATCAACCCACTGCAAACCAACGTTAAAGACATTCCAGCCGTTACCATAAAAAATTCGCAGGTAATTTTTTACGATTATTTGGGACGCAAAAAAGAAATAAAAGCGATCAATTCTGAGCTCAAAATCACCAACAAAAAAGTCGAGGCTTTCGGCAATTTCGTCAAAGAAGAATTAGCCAACAGTTTCAAAATCTCTTTGCAGGCCAACTCAGACAAATCAAGGATCGAGCTCGTTTCACCGGTTTTAAACATGAGAATTTTTGGCACCTTCACTTCACCAGAAAATCAAATTTTTGGCAGCCAATTAAACGGTAAAATTGAAGGCGAAATTAACGATTTAAAAACTTTCTACAAAACCTACATCAACGCCGAAAGCGTCTTTTTCAAAAAACTCAAAAACACCTCCAAGCCAATTAGATTCAGCTCTGACGTCAGCGCAAAATCAGGCGAAATTGACATCAACAATCTTTCACTCACCTCAGGAATTGTTAATGGCAGCGGCGACATAAATTTAGATTTTTCTGAAAAAATTCCACTGATCGACGTCAGGCTGCAGCTTGTTGATCTTAGCCTCGACGACATTTGGCTTGGCGAAGAAATCGCCATAAATCCTAATGACGCAAAAACTGCTTTAAAGGCCAAAGCAGCAGTTGAAGGACCTCCGCAAATTAATAACGAAACACCAGCGCAACAAGTTGAAAACCAAGAAGCCACGGAAGAGAAAAAAATAACACCGCTCGATTTCGACAAAGCTGCGCAAATAAAAAATCTCGATTTCGACGCCGACATTAAAATCAAAACTGTAAAATTTCTTGGTGGCGAAATCAGCGACGTAGACCTTTACCTAATCGTCACCAGACAAGGCGAGGTAATGGTTCAGCCATTGTTATTCAAAATTCCAGGTGACGGATATTTTCGCCTTAATGGCGCTTTGGATAGCAGCACAAAATTGCCAAAATTCGTTGGGAAAATTGACATTGGCGGCAAAAAAATTATCGAGTTTTTCAAGTGGCTTGGCATCGAAAATCAAAATTTGAAATTCAATGACATGCAGCATTACAGCCTCTACAGCGACATTTTGCTGCAACCAAACAGCAGCTCATTTAGCAACATTTACGGAAATTTAGGCGACGGCAAAACCGAATTTTCTGGCGACATTAAAATCGACAACAGCGGCAAGTCTTCTAACATTAATTCGCGCTTTTTTATCAGCGATTTGCGTCTCGAAGATTTTTTTGTTGGCAATGGCGAGAATGTTTATTTATCGCCCGGATCCTTGATTAAGAAGCTTTTCTGGCTCAACAATATTTCCTCAACTCACAATCTTGCGCTGCACTTTAACAAAATTTCCAGCAAAGACGAAGAGTTTCCAAATCAAAATCTCACGCTGAAATTTGCACGCGGATATTTCGAGCTCACCAATCTCAATTTAAGGTCAAACAAAAGCGACTTGCACGGCGGTTTGCTCATTGATATTAGCGACTCTAACCCGCGTTTTGAAATGAGTTTTGCTTCAGAAAATTTTCATCTAAGCAGCAACAAAAATTCTTCTCACTTACAAAATGCATCTCAGCTGGTGGCAACGCCATCACAGGTTAGCACTGATTCAAAAAACTTCTTTGACCGTTTTTTTTCCCTCCCTTCACTGGAAGGATTTAACGGAAAAATTGATCTCAATTTTAAAAATCTAACAATTGACGAATCCAAAATCGGCAATTTTTTACTCAGCGGAAAATTGGTTTCTGGCAATATCAGTAAATCAGAAATTTCTTGCGACATATACGGCGGAAGCCTTTCCTACAAAGGCTTATTTGGCTTACAATCAAGCAAAACTTTTAACGGAAATCTCAACTTCAACAACGTTTCACTCAAACCATTTTTAACTGATTTTGTTGGCATTACGCAAGTTGGCGGAACAGCAAATATCAGCGCCAGCCTAAGCTTCATGGCTGATAAAAAAAGCACTTTTGCCAACCAACTTACCACCGAAATTAAATTTAGCATAAGCTCTCCAAGCATTACTGGATATGGCTTAAGCGACCTTGCAAAAAAAATGTTTAGCACGCCAATTAATCGCGCTGAACTTGCAAATCCAAAAACAATTTTACTTAACCCAAAGGCAAATAGCGTCTTCAAAGAAGCTAACGGCTCGATTGCAATCAGAAATGGTCGAGAAGGAAAAATGCGCGTCAACCTCAGCGCACCAGCAATCAATGCAGTTTTGTCTGGTGTAATTGATTCACAAAGAAAAGAAGCGGATTTGCTTTTTAATGCAATTTTCCTCAGCGGAAATCGTAAACAACCAACACCAATCAACATCGCAACCAACACTAAAGGTAAGTTTAACAACTTGGCGCAGAGCACAAATATGGACCAAGTCTATCAGTTTCTTGACCTACAGCCAGAAGGCTCTACTGATGTCTTAATTCCACAAGCCGAACCAGAAGCTTCAAATCAGTAATGTCTAATTTGCTCAAAAATCTCACTGCAAAAAAAGGTCGTGAAAAAATCGTTTGCTTAACCGCCTACACTTTTCCAATCGCTAAAATTTTGAATGAAGTTTGTGACGTTATTTTAGTTGGCGATTCACTTGGAATGACAGTTTACGGACTTTCCGACACTGTTGATGTGACGCTTGAAATGATGATTAATCACGGCAAAGCCGTAAAAAAAGCGGCAACAAAAACGCCGGTGATTCTTGATTTACCTTATGGCACTTACGAAAAATCGAAGGAACAAGCGCTGGCAAATGCAAAAAAAGCGCTCGATGAAACTGGCTGCGATGCAATCAAAATTGAAGTCAGTAGCGATCTCGTTGAAACCTTGAAATTCCTCACCACAAACGGCATTCCAACCATTGGACATGTTGGACTTTTGCCACAACAAGTGCGTGAAATTGGCGGCTACCGCTACTTCGGACGCAATGAAGATGAGGCAAAAGAAATTCTGCAAACTGCAAAAGAAATTTCTGCCGCAGGCGCTCTGGCCTTGGTAATTGAGGCCGTTCCAGAAATACTTGCTGCAAAAATTACTGAAGAAATTTCCATTCCAACAATTGGCATCGGAGCTTCAGCTGCCTGCGACGGACAAGTTTTAGTAATTGATGATCTACTTGGATTAAACCAAGAATTTAAACCAAAATTCGTCAAAACTTACGCAAATTTAGCGCAAGAAATTGCCCGCGCTGCGCAAGAATTTCGCGATGAAGTGAAGCAAAAAAAATTCCCCGCAAAAGAGCATATTGTTTAGTTTTCTTCACTAGGTTGACAGTTAGATTTCAATTCATAGGGTGCCGCGCCCTTCCAATCCTGGGCAGATCCAAGCCCTTCGCAAACTTATCTTTTTAAAAAATGACCGATTTTCGTAACGTTGCCATTATTGCCCACGTAGACCACGGCAAAACTACTTTGATTGATGCCATGTTGCATCAAAGCGGAACCTTCCGCGCCAACCAGCAAGTTGAAACTCGCGTGATGGATTCCAACGCGCTTGAGAAAGAACGCGGAATTACAATTCTGGCGAAATGTACTTCGATTGTTTGGAAAGATCACAAAGTTAACGTAATTGACACTCCTGGCCACGCCGATTTTGGTGGTGAAGTTGAGCGTGTACTTTCAATGGCGGACAGCTGCTTGCTTTTGGTTGATTCGGCTGAAGGTGTGATGCCACAAACTAAATTCGTACTTTCAAAAGCCTTGGCTCTTGGCCTTCGCCCGATTGTGATCATTAACAAAATTGATCGCGGCGATGCGCGTCCTGATGAAGTTCTTAACGAAATTTTCGACCTTTTCGTTTCGCTTAATGCAACTGAGCAACAACTTGATTTCCCTGTGCTTTACGCGGTGGGACGTGACGGCTGGTGCGTTCGCGACATGGACAAAGACGAGCGCAAAGATTTATCACCACTTTTTGATTTGATCCTTGAGCACGTAGAACCACCAAAATTTGACGTTAACGCGCCATTCTCAATGCTTGCTACCCTTCTTGATCACAGCCCATATTTCGGCCGCATGTTGACTGGTCGTATCTATTCTGGTCGTGCAAAAAACTTGATGAATTTCAAAGCAATTAACTTGAAAGGCGAAGTTGTTGAGCAAGGCCGCCTGACCAAGCTTCACGTCTTCCGCGGTGTGGAAAAAGTTCCTGTCGAAGAAGCGCAAGCTGGTGACATCGTTTCAATTGCCGGTCTTGAGAAAGCTTCTGTATCCGATACGCTTTGCGACATTTCCGTGACTCAGCCAATTAAATCTACACCAATTGATCCACCAACAATGGCTATCACCGTTGGCGTAAATGATTCTCCTTTGGCTGGAACTGAAGGTTCAAAAGTCACTTCACGTATGATTCGTGATCGTCTTTTCGCTGAAGCAGAAACTAACGTTGCCATCAAAGTTAAAGAATCTGACGGAAAAGATGCTTTTGAAGTTGGCGGACGCGGCGAATTGCAGCTTGGCGTTTTAATTGAAAATATGCGCCGCGAAGGTTTCGAGCTTTCAGTTTCAAGACCTCGCGTTCTTTTCAAAAAAGGTGAAAATGGCGAAATTCTAGAGCCAGTTGAAGAAGTTGTTGTTGACGTTGACGACGCTTTTGCCGGTGTGGTTGTTGAAAAACTTTCTTCACGCAAAGGCGAAATGATTGACATGCGCCCATCCTCTGGCGGCAAAACTCGTGTAATTTTCTACGTTCCATCTCGCGGTCTCATCGGCTATCAAAGCGAATTCTTGACCGACACCAAAGGCTCAGGCGTTTTGAATCGAATTTTCCACGCTTACGTTCCATACAAAGGCGAAATCGGCTTCAAGAAAAATGGCGCTTTAATTGCAACTGATCCAGGCGAAGCTGTGGCTTTCGCGCTTTGGAACCTGCAAGATCGCGGAACAATGTTCATCAAACCACAACAGAAAGTTTATTCTGGAATGGTGGTTGGCGAGAACTCGAAACAAGGCGATTTGGAAGTTAACGTGTTGAAAGGAAAACAACTTTCCAACGTTCGTGCTTCTGGAACTGACGAAGCAATTCGTTTGATCCCGCCACGCGAATTAACGCTTGAAGACATGATTACTTACGTTGGTGAAGATGAGTTGGTGGAAGTGACACCAAAATCTCTGCGCCTGCGCAAAAAGCTTCTCGACAGCAATGATCGCAAGAGATTAGGTCGTTCGAAAGAAGCTAAATTCGATTTCGTTGCCGAATAATGAGAAAGCACGACCAACTGCGCGAGGTTTCAATTGAGACCAATGTTAACGCTTACGCGGAAGGTTCGTGCTTAGTGAAATTTGGCAATACGCACGTGCTTTGCACTGCGTCAATTGAAGAAAGAGTTCCGCCATTTTTGCGCAACAAAGGCACGGGTTGGATCACAGCAGAATACAACATGCTGGCGCGCTCAACCCACAGTCGCAACTCACGCGATCCAATGAAGCCAAATGGTCGCAACATTGAAATTCAAAGACTCATCGGCCGCTCGCTTCGATCCGTAATTGATGTAAAAAAACTTGGCGAACGCCAAATCATCATTGATTGCGATGTGCTGCAAGCCGATGGCGGCACGCGCTGCGCAGCGATTACCGGCGGTTATGTTGCTTTGGCCTTAGCAGTGAAAAAAATTTTAGCACAAAATTTGATTAAGTACGATCCCATGATTGGCGCTGTTTGCGGCGTTTCTTGCGGAATTTTCAACAATGAAGTTGTGCTTGATTTGGACTATGAAAAAGACAGCAAATGCGAAGTGGATTGCAATTTCGTCATTAACCAAAATTTCGATTTGATCGAAGTGCAAGGCACAGCAGAACGAGGCTCGATGAGCTTCGCACAGCTTTCACAAATGTTTGATCTAGCTAAAAAAGGCGCAGAAAAAATTTTCCAAATTCAGCAAGAAGCTCTCGGCAAGTAGTCTATTGCAATTTATTTGACCCTTCAATAGTTTGCCCCGCCCTTGCTTTTCTTTAAGCGCTTTTCCTAAAATTCAGGTAAATTCGAATCACTTCGAAGCCACCATTTACGTGGCTTCGCAGATCTTTGGAATTTTTTAATTTGTAAAAAAATTTATCCTATGTCCAAACAAACCTTCCAACGCACCAAACCTCACGTTAATATCGGAACTATTGGTCACGTAGATCACGGTAAAACAACTCTTACCGCCGCAATTACGACTTATCTTTCTAAAAAAGGTTTGGCT
>JBIKKP010000053.1:0-6547 GCA_044360285.1 Rickettsiales bacterium | reverse complement strand
AGCAAAATTGATGACAAAAACAAAATCATCATCGCTTGCACGCAAAGCGCAATTGTTGCATGCTTCGCCGCCTTCAGCGCTTTTGCGTCGAACCCATTTGCCACAATTTTTCCAGCGCCGCTTGAAGGACTTGGCCTCAATCCAATTTTGCAAGACATTGGGCTGGCGCTGCATCCGCCAATGCTCTACACCGGATATATTGGATTTTCTCTGCCCTTTTCTTTCGCCATTGCCGCGCTGCTTAACGAAAAAATCGACGCTAAATTTGCGCAAAAATTACAACCTTGGCTGTTTTTTTCTTACGCATTTTTAACCGCCGGAATCGGTCTGGGCTCTTGGTGGGCGTATCGCGAACTTGGTTGGGGTGGTTATTGGTTTTGGGATCCGGTAGAAAATGTTTCACTCATGCCATGGATTGCCGCAACCGCGCTGATCCACGCGTCAATGATGTTGAAACGCCAAGGAATTTTCAAAATCTGGAACATTCTTTTGCCAATCCTCACCTTCATTTTATGCCTTTTAGGATTGTTTTTGGTGCGCTCAGGAATTCTCACCTCCGTTCATTCTTTTGCAGTTGACGCCAATCGCGGATTTTTCGTCATCGCCCTGATTGCCTTGCTTGGCGGCGCTGCTTTGACAATTTTTGCCTATAAAATTTCTGCCATAAAAAGTGAGAAAATCGCGCTGAAATTTTGGTCAAAAGCCGGCCTAATTTTGGTGAATAATTACATGCTGATTTTGGCGCTGTTCGTTGTCTTTCTTGGGACCACCTACCCTATTTTCCTGCGCGCTTTTGATGGAAAATTCATCTCAATTGGCAGCGCTTACTACAATAAAATTTTCAGTTTTCTGCTGCTGCCTTTTCTGATTTTTTTAACAATTTCCACCGACTTCCACAAAAAACTAAAATGGCAACAAGCTGTGCTAACTCTGTCTGCAGCAGCTTTCACCTCGCTGATTTTTCTCTACAGTGAAAAATGCAGCGTCCTCGAAATTGTAATTTTATTTTTAGCAATTTTCGCCGCGCTTTCTTCGCTGATTTTTAGCAAAAATTTCTGCTCAAAAATTGCTCATTTTGGTTTTTGCTTAGGAATTATCGGCGTGATTTTGTCATCATCTTTTGGCCTTGCCAAAGAGCTCAACATCAAGAAAGGCGAGAGTTTTTCCTTCGCTAATTTCGAAATAAATTTTGCCGAAATTGAGCATCTTCAAGGAAAAAATTTTATCGCCCGCCAAGGCGATTTCTTAATTTCAAAAAATCAGCAACGCCTTTTCGCCCTACAGCCGCAACTGCGCTTCTATCCAGTCTCGCAACAAATAACCAACGAAACTTCGATCAAACATTTATTTTTCGGCGATCTTTATTTGGTGATTGGCACCAAAGATGAACAAGAAAATTTTGCCTTGCGCGCTTACTTCAAGCCTTTTGTATGGCTGATCTGGCTTGGTTTTGCGCTAATTTTCTTTGGCGTAATTTCACAAATTCTTTTCAGAAAAAATAAGACTCATCATTCTTGAAGCTGAAAGCTTCGAGAATCTTGCTTTGTTCAGCGATACAACGCACGAGATCCTCAATGCTCACGCGCCAAGGATGAAGACTAACTTTAGAAAAAATGCACAAAAATCTCACTAAACTTGCCCTCGTTTTTCTTTTGGCACTGAATTTTTCTTGCGCGCAGAAAGCATTCCAAAGCCTGAATTTCAGCGCTAATGACGCTTGGGTTGGCGAACCAAATTCTGGATTTCGCGATTTAAAATCTGTACCAGCAAAAAAATTCATGATCTCTTCAGCAAGCGAAGAATCGAGCAAAGCCGGCGCTGAAATTATGGCGAAAGGCGGAAACGCAGTTGACGCGGCAATCGCTGCACAATTGGTTCTAACTGTTGTTGAACCACATTCCTCAGGAATTGGCGGCGGCGGATTTTTGCTTTATTACGACAAAGCAACCAACCAAACAGTTTATTTCGATGGCCGCGAAACCGCTCCATCTAAGGCTCACGATAAAATCTTCTTGGATCAAAACGGCCAACCAAAAAAATTCGCCGACGCTGTTCGTGGCGGACTTTCAGTTGGAACGCCAGGCCTTCTTCGCGCTATGCGCACCGCTCACAACAAACATGGAAAATTGCCTTGGGCAGAACTCTTCAAACCAGCAATTCGCACGGCAAATCAAGGATTTATTGCCAGCGAACGCTTCCATTCTTTGTCCAAGCAAATCTCTTACCTAAAAGATTTTGGCGAAACTGCCGAAATCTATCTTAAAGCCGGCGGCAAGCCTTACGAAAAAGGTGAAAAAATCACTAACCACAAATTGGCTGCAACTCTTGAAAAGCTTGCGCGCCAAGGAACTAAGCCGTTCTACGAAGGAAAAATTGCGCAAGATATGGTTGATGCTGTGCAAAAATCGCCGATCAATCCCGGCTATTTGTCACTTGCTGATTTGAAAAATTATCGCATTCGCAGCGGCGATTTGATCTGCACAAAATATCGCCAAAAATATAAAATTTGCTCAATGCCACTTCCCGCTGGCGGCGTCACTTTGCTGCAAATTCTGGGCATTTTGGAAAATTTCGATTTGGCAAAACTTCAGCCAAATTCACCGCAAGCAATTCACTTAATTTCAGAAGCAACACGTTTGGCTTATGCTGATCGCGGTGAATATGTTGGTGATGTTGCCAATGTTCCTGTGGCAAAATTGCTTGACAAAAATTACCTGAAAAGCCGCGCCGCTCTAATATCAAACGATAAAGCAATGACCAAAGTTGAGCCAGGAAATTTCCAAAAAATTAAAGCTGATTTTGTGCTTAATAACGACGCCGCCGAACTTCCATCAACAACTCACATGTCGGTTTTGGATGCAGATGGCAACGCGGTTTCAATGACTTCATCAATTGAATACTTTTTTGGTTCAGCAATTTCTGTTGATGGATTTTTGCTCAATAACCAACTCACCGACTTCTCTTTTATGCCAGAAAAAAACGGCAAAAAAGTTGCCAACGCTTTGGCGCCAAACAAGCGCCCGCGCAGCTCAATGTCACCTAGTTTCGTTTTTGATTTGAAAGGAAATTTGATTATGATTGTTGGATCACCTGGGGGTCCTCGCATCATTCAATCTGTCACTAAAGCAATCGTAAATCACCTTGATTTTGGCCTTGATGTTCAAGAGGCGATTTCACTTCCTTCTTTCGTTGTGCTTAATGACGTCCTTGAGCTCGAAGAAGAACAAGATATCACTAAGCTTAAAAGCTCGCTGCAAGAAATGGGCCACGCAACCAAGATCGTGCCAATAACCAGCGGCATTAACGCCATCACCATCAAAAACAAACAAATCCTCGGCGGCTCAGACCCAAGACGCGAGGGCATTGCATTAGGGGAGTAAGTAATGAGGCGACCATATATTACACGTCATCTAAATTGCCACGACACCGAGATTTTACTCGAATACTGCGCCACCAAAACAATAGGTGAACTCGACAGCATGATGAAAAAAAATAATTTATCGCCTAAAATGCTTATCGACATGCATCGTCCATTTTCTGTAAATGGCGCAGAATATCGCGCTAATTTTTTTACGAACCAACCATTGACTAGTGCAGCGCGAATTTTTGGCAGAGAGGATCAGGTTGATTTTCTGATGCGTCTTAGTGAAGCCGAAGAACCAAAGCCTTTTTTATCTAAATCAACAGGAAGAGCAGTAGAAACAGGAAGAGCAGTAGAAACAGGATTAGAATGGAGAGTTCATATTTTAGATCTTGAGGATGAGGACCCGGCAGCAAATAAAGTAGAACAAAGATATACTCGAGGAAGATATACTCGAGGTGAAGTAGCAATGGCCCAGGCGCCAGAAATTCCTCGTGGCCCTCGCCCAAGATTAGGCGAGGTTAGTTTTGCAAGAAACGAAAGGGGAGAATTAATTGACGTTATAGAAGGTCCTCCACCTCCCCCACCAGCCAGATCGCCTGTTTTAACTTCGACAACGGAAGTGCCTGCTGCGCCCACAGCAGAAGCGACTGCGGGCGAAAACGACCTCACTTCGCCACTTCTTTCTAACGAACACAACCCAACAAACCAAGAACCACAAATCCGCTCTGCCCAAACCTTAAGAGCTCCAAAGAAAGATACTTGTTGCGTGATTTCTTAAAGATTTCGTAAGTAATTTTATGGAACTGTCGCAAATCAGCTTTTGCAGAAATTTTTAGAGTTTGGCAACAAACTTTAGCTTTAGCCACACTAAAGCAATCACCATCAAAAACAAAAAATCCTCAACGGCTCAAACCCACGCCGCGAGGGCATTGCATTAGGAGAGTAAAATGTTCGACCCATCTAAACCGTGGCTCAAAATTAATGAAGAGCACCAAAAAAGAATAGCAGATTTTAAAGCTGCGGCAGAACGAGACAGAAAAAAAGAAGCGGAGGAAGCGGCCCTCCCTCTTAAAGAGCCTCTGCTAAAAGAAGCTCCTTCAGAATCAACAATCCCACAAGCAGCAGAGGCGGCGGCAAAGGCACAAAAAGATAAATGCTGCGTAATTTCTTAAAAAAACTAAAATATGAAATTCCTCATCCACAAACCAACGAAATCAGCGATGCAATCTGGTAAACAAAATACCAAAAAATGGCTGATGGAACCAATTCAAGAAACTAACATTCGCACGCAAAATAATGTGATGGGATGGGTTTCAGCGAATAACACCTCAAGCCAACTAGGCTGGGCTTTTGCAACTAAAGAAGAAGCGGAACAATTCGCCAAATCGCAAAATTTTTCTTACGAAATTTCTGAGCCAAAAATCAGCAGCGTGAAGAAAAAATCTTACGCGGCGAACTTTACCAATTAATGAAAATCCTCGAAATTCTTGCGCAAAAAATTGCTGAAAAATCTTCAAAAATTGAGGAGTTTTTTGCGCAAAAATTTTCGCAAAACCCTCCGCTTTTTTACAATTCCATCGATCTGCGTCACAGCGGTGTGAAGATTGCGCCTGTTGACACCAACTGCTATCCAGCAGGTTTTAATAATTTGAGCGACGCTTCACAAATTGAGGCGCAAAAAATTGCTGATGAATTTTTTAACAAAAATTTTCCAAGCGCCAAAAAAATTATCATAATTGCCGAGAGCCACACGCGCAATTTGCGCTATCTCGAAAATGTGCGAAGACTTGCCGAAATTATTGCTGCAACGCGCGAAGTTTTTGTTGGAACGCTGCTTACGGAAGTGGAAGATAAAATGGCGATAGACCTAGAAAACGGGCGCTTCTTGGAGCTTCACGCGCTTCAAAAAATTGACGGAAAAATTTCCACAAAATCGGGATTTGTTGCTGATGTTGCCATCCTCAATAATGACTTAAGCAACGGAATTCCGGAGCTTTTTGTTGATTGCGAAACACCAATTGAGCCCTCGCCGCTCTTGGGCTGGCACGCACGCAAAAAATCGACGCATTTCACAATTTATAACGAACTTGCCAAAGAATTAGCGGCAATTTTGGAAATCGATCCTTGGCTGATTTCATCTTTTCACAAAACCTGCGACAAGGTTGATTTTAAAGAGCGCGTTGGCCTTGATTGTTTAGCAAAACATGTTGAGGAAATCCTTGCCCAGCTGCGCAAAAAATATGCCGAATTTGGTATTGATGATGAGCCATACTGCTACATCAAAGCCGACAGCGGAACCTACGGAATCGGGGTTTGGCCGGTTTTTAGCGGGCAAGAAGTTTTGGAAATAAACAAAAAAGAGCGCAACAAAATGCACATGCTCAAAGGCTCGGTGCAAAATACGCGCGTGATGATTCAAGAAGGCATTAAAACTATTGATCGAATTGATGGAAAAATTGCCGAACCAATGATTTATCTAATCAACGGTGAAATAGTTGGAAACCTGTTTCGCGCCAATAATGAGCGCGATGAAAAAATCAGTTTAAATGCAACAGGCGCAGAATTTTTTGACCTGCAAAATTTAGAACAAAATCAGCTGCAACTTGGCCTTAAAAAGAATCACCTCGCGCCCGTTTATTCAATAATTTCAAGGCTTGCCGCTTTGGCCGCCGCAATTGAAAATCAGCAATTAAAAAATGATTAACATTAAATCTGCTCGTCCCTTAATTGGCATCGTTCCCGATTTTAAAGAAGGCTGCCCAAATGGATATTCATCGCGCAATTACTATGCTTTGCGCGCAAATTATGTTGAAATGGTCAATAAAGCTGGCGGTGCGGCGATTATTTTAACTTACGATTATGAACTCATCGAGTCATATCTAGCAACGCTTGATGGACTTGTGGTGGTTGGCGGATATTTCGATATTCATCCAAAACGTTATGGCGAAAGCGAAATTCATCCAACCGTAAAACTCAACGATGTACGCGAAAATTTTGAATATGAATTGGGCAGTAAGGCAGTAAAAACCAATTTGCCTTTTCTTGGAATTTGCAACGGCATGCAGCTGCTAAATGTGCTGCATGGCGGCAAAGTAATTCAGCATATTCCTGATGAAAAAAATTTGATGGATCACGAACAAAGCCACAACGAAGATTACAAAGATTACGCCAAAGGTTATCACG
>JBIKKP010000029.1:0-19403 GCA_044360285.1 Rickettsiales bacterium | reverse complement strand
TGAATCTGATTAACGAGCTTTTTGGCAAGAATGCAAAAATGTTCTTCATGCACCCGGTTAAGTCGCGTGAGGCAATTTTTGACGCTTATTTTAATCACGGAATTCGTGACTTTTCGCTCGACTCACTAGACGAATTGAAAAAAATTCTCGAAGTCACCAACAACGCGCGCGACCTTGGTTTGCACGTGCGCTTGGCCATTCCAAATTCTCACTCAGCAATTGACCTTTCGCGTAAATTTGGCATATTGCCATCGAAAGCAATTACGCTAGTTCGCAAGGTTCGCACCGCCGCAAAAACTTTTGGAATCTGCTTCCACGTTGGTTCGCAATGCATGGACCCAGCGCAATATCGTGGCGCAGTGATGATCACCAAAGATTTGCTTGAAAAAGCGAAAGTAAAAATTGACGTGCTAGATATTGGCGGTGGCTTTCCTTCATCTTACCCAGGCATGACTCCACCAAATATGCAGAGTTATTTTGATGAAATTTTTGACAGCGTTTCCCAGCTAAACCTTGATCCAACTTGTCGCATTTGGTGCGAGCCAGGACGCGCTTTGGTTGCCGAAAGCTGCTCTCTTCTTGTTCGCGTTGAAAGCCGTAAAGGTAATATGCTCTACTTGAACGACGGAACCTATGGGGGATTGTTTGACGCTGGCGTTCCTGGCTTCATCTATCCAACTCGCACCTTCCGCGTTAAAGGCCGCACTCCGCTTTCAAATAGTAATGATTCTTTTGGATTTTTTGGCCCAACCTGCGACTCACTTGACGTGATGAAAGGTCCTTTTTCTTTGCCAAAAAATATCAATGAAGGCGATTACATCGAAATCGGACAGCTTGGCTCCTACAGCCGAAGCATTAGAACCGAATTTAACGGCTTTGACAAAAATCTTCAAATCGAAGTTTGCGACGAGCCTTTGGTGAGTATGTATGTCGAAGAAAATGAAGAAGCCGGTGTTGCAAAAGCCAGCAAATAAGCCTCTGGGCTATCGTCTCTTAACTGGCGTCGATGATCGAAAATTTTGCGAAAGAGTCAGTGAGGCGCTAGAAAATGGCTACGAGCTTTACGGCTCGCCAGCCGCCACTTTCAACGGCTCAAACGTGATTGTTGCGCAAGCGCTAATTCTGTCGAAAAAGAATTCTGTAAAAAAAATAACCAATAAAAAATCGAAAAAATGAGCAAAAAAGTTACCAAAAAAGATCTGCTAAAACGTCAGGTAAAACATATCGACATCACCTCTTTCGATGCGCGTCCAATCATTGACCAGATGGATCACATGTCTTTCACTTCGCGCGACTTGGCAAGAGCTACGGAAATTTTTAACATGATGCTAAAAGACAGCTCGTGCTCAACCATTCTAACCCTTGCTGGCTCTACTTCTGCAGGCGGTTGTATGAAAGTTTATGCCGACATGATTAAATTTGGCATGATCGATGCAATCGTTGCAACTGGCGCATCAATCGTTGACATGGATTTCTTCGAAGCTCTGGGCTTCAAGCATTATCAAGGCACGCCATTCATCGACGACAAATTTTTGCGCGAAAATTACATCGACAGAATTTATGACACTTACATCGACGAAGTTGATTTGCAGAATTGTGATAACGTGATTTTCAAAATTGCTAACACTCTAGAAGCTCGCCCTTACTCATCTCGTGAGTTCATTTGGGAAATGGGAAAATACCTCAAAAAACACGCAAAGAAAAAAGAATCACTAATCGAACTCGCTTACGATCATAACGTGCCAATTTTCTGCCCAGCTTTCACCGACTCTTCTGCTGGTTTTGGACTTGTTTTACACCAAGTAAAAAATCCAAAAAAGCACATGACCATCGACTCAATTGCTGATTTCAAAGAACTCACTGACATCAAAATTAAAGCCGGAACTACAGGCTTGTTGATGATTGGCGGCGGCGTTCCAAAAAACTTCGTTCAAGATACTGTGGTTTGCGCAGAAATTTTGGGTGAAGAGGTTGATATGCATAAATATGCCGTACAAATCACCGTTGCTGATTCTCGCGATGGCGCATGCTCATCATCAACGCTGAAAGAAGCTTGCTCTTGGGGAAAAGTAGACACAACTTTCGAGCAAATGGTTTATGCCGAAGCAACTTCGGTAATCCCTTTGCTTGCTTCTGATGCCTATCACCGCGGCTTCTGGAAAAAACGCAAAAGAAGAAATTTCGCTAAGCTTTTTGCTTAAAATTAACGCGTCAATTTCCTTAAAAAATTGGCGCGATTTTTGCGCGATGAAATTGATGAAAAATGTTTAAGGAAAAATCGTTTCTTAACCTTGTTATTTTACATCTAATCGCCGTTCTTTTTGCGATCGTAAATCTTTGCGACATCAAAATTAGCGGCCTTTGCAAGGTGGTTCCGCTTTTTGACCTGATGGTTGTTTTCTATTTCGCTGTCTTCAGACAAACTTTTGGAATCTGGTTTATTTTTATTCTCGGCCTTTGGAATGACGCACTAAATGGCAATCCACTTGGCACCACCTCGCTTTGCTATATCTTGCTCGTAAAACTTTTCTGCCTTCTCAACAAACGTCTCGTCATCAAAGAAAATTTTATACAAGTTTGGAAGCAGTTCGTCGCCTTTTGTTTTCTGTTTTTGCTAGTCAAATGGACAATGTTGTCGCTCTTTAACCAAGCTGGCTATGACTTCAAAACACCTTTGGTTCAGTTAGTTTTATCATCATGCTTCTATGTTGTGATGCATAGATTCTTCGACAATCTTAGCCAAAAACTACTTGGGGATCACTAGTGCTGCGCGATATTCGCAAAAATAAAATCTTTCGACGCCGCGCCTTGATCCTTGGCGCGGGCCAATCTGTTCTTGCTGGCGCGCTTTTTACTCGCCTCAGCTATCTGCAATTTCTCAAGCACGAAGAGTATTCTGTTCAATCAGACAGCAATCGTATCAAACCAATGATCACGCCAGCGGCGCGGGGTACGGTTGTTGATCGCTTTGGCTTTCCACTCACCAGAAATGAAAATAATCACCGCTTGCTGCTTTATCTCGATCGCAAGCGCGACAATAAAAAACTCCTCGAAAAACTTACCGAAATTCTTGATCTAAACGAAGAAGATAAAAACCAACTAGCAGCGCGAATCAAGAACGCCAAGCGTCGCAGCGTTATTTCACTTTTTGACAATTTAGGTTGGGACGATCTCGCCCGCATCGAAACAAATTCGCATTTGCTTCCCGGTGCAACAATTGAAACCGGCATAATTCGCCGCTATCCCTACCCAGCTGAAACCGCGCATTTCTTGGGCTACGTCTCACTTCCTTCCGAAAAAGAAATTGATGAAAATGAGCAAAATCTTTTCATGCATCCTGATTTTCGTATCGGAAAATTTGGTCTTGAAAAAACTTTTGATGAAGCGTTGCGCGGCCGTTATGGCGTAAAATATGTTGAGGTTAATGCTCACGAAATTCCGTTGCGCACCTTGTCAGTAAAAGAATCGCAGGAAGGCGCGCGCCTGAACTTAACTATCGATTTCTCGCTGCAAAAATTTGTCACCGAGCGTATTAAAGATACAGTAGCATCGGTTGTTGTGATGAATGTAAAAACCGGCGAGATTTTGGCCTATGCCACCAGTCCAACTTTTGATCCAAACAGATTTGTTGAAGGCGTTTCCAAGGATTATTGGCGCGAACTCAATGAAGACAAACGCAAGCCACTGAACAATAAACCAATCTCGGCGCTTTATCCACCAGGCTCAACCTTTAAGCTTATGGTTGCTTTAGCGGGCTTAGAAAACGGCTTTAATCCAAAAACACGCGTTCACTGCAACGGCTCATATAGACTTGGTCGCCGCGCTTTTCACTGCTGGAAAGAAGGTGGCCACGGCACGCTAGACTTGGTTGGCGGCATCATGAATTCCTGCAACGTCTATTTCTTCACCATGGCCAACCAAATGGGCTATGAAAAATTTACCAAAATGGCCAGCCGTTTTGGCTATGGTGAAAAATTCGATATCTCTCTTTACGGCGCCAAATCTGGCTTGGTGCCATCTGACGAATGGAAACAAAAAGCCTTTAAAACACCTTGGGTTGGTGGCGATACGCTAAATACAGCAATTGGCCAAGGAATGGTTTTAGCAACCCCGCTGCAAATGGCCGTGGTCACTTCGCGCATCGCTAATGGCGGCGTGCCAATCAAGCCTTACTTGGTGCGCAATCACAACATTTACAGCCAATATGACGTGCTCAAAAACGAACCGCTGATTAAAAAAGAACATCTCAAGCTGGTGCAAGAAGGGATGCGCCGCGTAATTAATGAACCTGGCGGCACGGCTTATGGCAAAAGAATTGATGTTAAAGGATTTGAAATGGCCGGCAAAACAGGAACTTCGCAGGTTATTTCCAAACGCGAAGATGAGATGACCTCTTCAGAAAAGCTTCTCAATGCTAATCACGCACTTTTTGTTGGTTATGCGCCAGCACACGATCCAAAATATGCTGTCTCAGTTATTGTTGAACATGGCGGCGCAGGCTCAATGGCCGCAGCTCCTATCGGCAAAGACGTTATGGTTGAGGCTCAGGGCTTAAATAACAGAAAAGTTTAGTCGCCAAAACGCTTCGCACATAACTTTTCATCGAGTTTGTAATCGCCGAAAACATGCGTTTAGCATGTTTTCTCTACTTGCGCTTTGATTTTACCTTTTTACTTTGCCGCGCTCTTTTGGCCCTGGAGCCTTACACTCCATATCTTCTTGGCTCATCTGAAGCCACCCAAAAAATTTTCAAAAATGCAAAATAAAGGAAAAATCACGCAGGTGATTTCTGCGGTTGTTGACGTCGAATTTGAAACTGGTGAATTACCAGCGATTTACAACGCGCTCGTCTGTCAAAATGACGGTAAAAAATTGGTGCTCGAAGTTGCACTTCACATCGGTGAAAGATGCGTTCGTGCAATTGCCATGGACTCTACGGATGGCATTACTCGCGGCACTGAAGTGATCGACACTGGTAATGCAATTTCTGTTCCAGTTGGCGAAGCAACATTGGGTCGCATCATGAACGTAATTGGCGAACCAATTGATGAAAAAGGTGAAATTAAATCTGCAGAATTGGCTCCAATTCACGCCGAAGCTCCAAAGCTTGTTGATCAAGCAACTGGCACTGAAATTCTTGTCACCGGTATTAAAGTTATCGACCTTTTAGCCCCTTACGCAAAAGGCGGAAAAATTGGATTATTTGGCGGTGCTGGTGTTGGTAAAACAGTTTTGATCATGGAATTGATCAACAACGTTGCCAAAGCCCACTCTGGTTATTCAGTTTTTGCAGGCGTTGGTGAAAGAACTCGCGAAGGAAACGACCTTTACCATGAAATGATGGATTCTGGCGTAATCGACGTAAAAAATTTAAAAAATTCTAAAGTTGCACTTGTTTACGGACAAATGAACGAACCACCTGGAGCGCGTGCGCGCGTTGCTTTGACTGGTTTGACTCAAGCTGAATATTTCCGCGACAAAGAAGGTCGCGACGTGCTTTTCTTCGTCGACAACATTTTCCGTTTCACACAAGCTGGTTCAGAAGTATCTGCGCTTTTAGGTCGCGTACCTTCAGCCGTAGGCTACCAACCAACTCTTGCAACCGAAATGGGTTCAATGCAAGAACGCATCACTTCAACTAAGAAAGGTTCAATCACTTCAGTTCAAGCAATTTACGTTCCTGCGGACGACTTAACTGACCCAGCTCCGGCTACTTCATTCTCGCACCTTGATGCTACAACAGTTTTGTCGCGCCAAATTGCTGAGATCGGTATCTATCCCGCGGTTGATCCACTTGACTCAACTTCGCGCATCCTTGATCCGCGCATCGTTGGCCAAGAACATTACGATGTAGCAAGGGAAGTTCAAAAAACTCTGCAAGCTTACAAATCTCTACAAGATATTATTGCAATTTTGGGTATGGATGAGCTTTCTGAAGAAGATAAACTCACCGTTGCACGTGCTAGAAAAATCCAACGTTTCTTGTCACAGCCTTTCCACGTTGCTGAAGTTTTCACCGGCGCTCTTGGAAAATTGGTTTCGCTGAAAGATACAATTCAAAGCTTCAAAGCGATCTGCGCTGGTGATTATGATCACCTTCCAGAATCAGCTTTCTACATGGTTGGTGGCATTGATGAAGCCATCGCGAAAGGTGAAAAACTTTTGAAAGAGGCCAAATAACATGCCGAATTTGAAACTTGAAATCGTCGCTCCAACTGGATTTCTTTTTCAAGGCGAATGCGTGTTGGTTGTTGTTCCGTCAGCTGCTGGCGATGTTGGTATCATGCATGGCCATGAAGCAATTGCTGCAAGCTTACGCAAGGAATCGCAAATTGCGATTTACGACGAAAAGCAAAATTTGCTAAAAACTTTCGAAGCGAAAAATGGTGGGTTTGCAAATATGCAAGATGCAGATTTGCTGACCATCCTCGTTGATTAGCCAAAAGCTAGAATCGAATAAAAAAACCGCCGATCTTAAAAAATCGGCGGTTTTTTTATGTCTAAAATTTGGCGAACGTTTTCCCAAAATGGCACAAATCCTTTATGCTCTAAGGTCGCCACAGTCACCGTCTTGAGTTAATAAGTTTTTATCATACGGTGATCATACCAAAAAACAAACCCGACAAAAGCCCAAAAACACCTAAAACTTTTAACAGAGTAAAACCACTCCAAAGCCACCACTGGAGATGGATGCTGTTTGTATCCCCAATTTTGGGTCACCACCCCAAAATAAAGGGATTTATATACTTGACTAGCCAGAATTAAGCTTTTAAGTTCGCTGCATAATTTCAACAACTGAGATAATTATGCAGAAGAAGCAAAAGCCGGAAATCCTTAGTATTCTAGAGTTCACAGGCAAATTCGCTAATGAGAAAAAGGCAAGAAAGTATTTAGAAGATCGTCGTTGGGCAAAGAAAAGAAGTTGCCCTCATTGCGGCTCAACTTCAACAGCAGAAGTTAAAGATGAAAAACCGATGCCTTATCGCTGCAAAGATTGCAGAAAACATTTCAGCGTTCGCACAAAAACAATTCTCTCAGAAAGCCCAATTCCACTTCATAAATGGCTTCTAGCTATTTACCTAATGACGACAGCGCGCAAAGGCATCTCAAGCATGCAATTAGCCAAAGAACTTGGCGTAACTCAAAAGACGGCTTGGTTTTTAGAGCACAGAATCAGAGAGGCTTACGCAACAGACGATGAGCCATTCGGAAAAGAAGTTGAGATCGATGAAACATTCATTGGCGGCAAAGAAAAAAATAAGCACAAAAACAAAAGATTGCAGTTCGGCCGCGGTGGAATGGGTAAGCAAATCGTGATGGGCATGCTAGAGCGCAACGGGAGAGTCCGCGCTTTCAGAATCAAAGGAACTACCAGAGAAATTTTACAAACAGCAATCGCACAAAATATCAAAACTGGTTCACACCTTTACACAGATTGCCACAGTGGCTACGAAGGAGTTAAGGGATATTCTCATGAAGTTATCAGGCACAGCGTTGGCGAATATGTTAGAGGCCAAGCTCACACCAACGGAATTGAAAGCTTCTGGGCTTTGTTGAAACGCGGACACTACGGCACTTTTCACCATATGTCGGTAAAGCATCTTCACCGCTACGTAAACGAATTTTCAACGCGTCATAACGTTGGACATGGCACGATCGCAAATCTTAACGTTGCGGTCGATGGAATGTTTGGAAAAAGACTAACTTACAAGGAGCTAAAAGCATGAGACAAAGAAAAGAAAAACAGGACTTGGAGGGGAAGTTTTTCCCGGTGCTGGATGCGGTTTTGAAGCCGATTAAAGAGGCGGCTGAGAAAAAGAAACCAAAGGCAGAGCGCTCAAAGAAATTGAGAAACAAAGGGAAGTCTGCAAACTAAAAAAACCCCGTTGGCGCGGGGTTTTTTGCTAATCCTCAAATTTAAAAACTGATGTCAAAAGATCCGAAAATTCCTCCACCAGTTAAAGATGATTATGATATTAAGAGCCTATAAAAACGCTTGTAATAAGCATAAAAAAACTCACTAAAAAAGAAATTGAAATAATTGCCAAAGCAACATTGATAAATAGCCCTTTAGAGGCGTTTATCTCTTTTGCTTTGGCTATCCTTGTTGAATAAGTTTGTAACTGACAACAAATTAAAAAACGCAAATCTTCTGCATTGTATTTTGCCTTCAAAAGCTCTTCTGGCGATGTTCCGATTGTAGGAAATTTCTCTGTTTTGTAGGTAATAGATAGTATTGCCAAGGCAAAGCAAAAGCCGCTGATTAAAACAATTAGAAGCCCTTGATAAGAAGCGTCACCAAACTTCAAAATTCCGAATAAGGCTGTTAAAGAAGCCGCTAAAAAAGTTCTTATTAGAGCACTTTTATTGTCTAAAGAATCATAATTTGCTGAAACTGTTCTCATGAGTTTTTCACCCTCTTGCAGAATGAAATTCGCCTTCTCTGAGTCTATTTTATTCCAATCAACTTCTCCTGAATTTATTTCAGCTTGAATGTCTGATTGGAACTGGCGCCCCTTAAAACAGAAGAGCTCCTTTATTTTTTCTAACATTTTCCCCCTTTAATTAAAATTTCCTAACCCAAACTTTGATTCTAAATCACAAATCTGGCTAGTCAAGTATATAAATCCCAAAATAAATGTATCTAGAGCTGCTGAAAAACTATCAAACCTAGACTGGTCCAGATGCCAATATTCGCCAGGATAGCGAGCTTTAAGATGAGGCCAAGCACCGGATTTTCTCGCAGCGAAGCCGAAAATTCTTTACGTAATTTTTTGCCAGTTTTCAGCAATTTGAAGCGATCGTCATAGATCTTTTCCAACTCTTTTTTGGCCTGGGTTTTTCGCTTTTGGTTCATTTGATTTTCTTAGATTTAAGTAAACATTTTGCCGCCAGACCTAGAGCAACCTTGCTTTCCAGGTCTTCTCGAAACTCGCGTTTTTGAGCGTCTTTTTTGAGTACGTCAAAATCAAGCATCAGGCCGTAAATGTCGGTAGCGATTTGAACCAATGTCTCTTTATCAAACTCATCACCATAAAAATCGAAAGCCATATTCATTGCTTCGGCAAGTTTTTTGCGCCCTTTTTCATCAAAAGGATCGGTAGTTTTTCCGCTCATAATATGATCGGGATTCACCTTCAAAACCTCGGCGATTTTTTGTAGAACTTCATTGGAAACGCCGTTGCGGCCTTTTTCAAATCCAGATAACAGCTGCTTGCTTACACCGGTCATTTTCGCCAACTGGCTTTGACCGATTTTTTTCGACTCTCTGATTTGTTTTAGAAAATTTTGTGGCACGTTTTTTGGTAATTTTGAACAATAAAAAACCCGCGACCCTTCTAGAGTCGCGGGTTTTTATTAGCAAAAAGTTGCTCGAGATTGTCTCTATTTCTTCTCGTCGTCTTTTACTTCTTCATATTGCGCATCGACTACTTTTTCTGATCCGCTTGCAGAAGAATCAGAAGCCGCACCAGATGCCGCTGCATCAGATGCCGCTGCATCAGCGCCGCCAGCTGCAGAGCTTTGCGAAGATTTATAGATCGCTTCACCAAGCTTCATGCTGCTTTGAACAAGATTTTCGGTTGCCGCTTTAAGGTCAGATGGGCTGGCATCTTCCTTAGCAACCAAATCCTTAACTTTTTGCACTTCAGCCTCAATTGCTGATTTTACTGATGCTTCAACCTTATCGCCATGCTCACGCAAAGCCTTCTCAGTTTCATAAACCGCAGAATCCGCCTGGTTTTTCGCCTCAATAAATTCTTTCTTCGCTTTGTCTGCAGAAGCATTCGCCTCAGCATCTTTCATCATTTTTTGGATATCGGCTTCCGACAAACCACCAGATGATTGGATACGAATTTGCTGCTCTTTGTTAGTTGCCTTATCTTTTGCCGAAACCTTCACCACACCGTTAGCGTCAATATCAAAGCTAACTTCGATTTGCGGCATTCCGCGCGGAGCCGGAGCAATTCCTTCCAGATTAAATTCACCAAGAAGTTTGTTGTGAACCGCAATGTCGCGTTCGCCTTGGAAGACTTTAACTGTCACTGCGGTTTGATTATCCGCCGCAGTTGAAAAAGTTTGGCTTTTATTAGTTGGAATGGTCGTGTTGCGATCAATCAAACGCGTAAACACGCCGCCAGCGGTTTCAATTCCAAGTGAAAGCGGGGTGACGTCGAGAAGTAAAATATCTTTGACATCGCCTTGCAATACTGCGCCTTGAATTGCCGCACCAATTGCCACAACTTCATCAGGATTAACTGATTTATTCGGCTCTTTACCAAATAATTTTTTCACCGTTTCGATGACTTTTGGCATACGCGTCATACCGCCAACCAAAATCACTTCGTGAATATCAGAGGCTTTCAGACCAGCATCTTGCAGAGCATTTTCACAAGGCTTGATGGTTCTTTGGATCAAATCATCAACCAATTGCTCAAGTTTTGCGCGAGTAAGTTTAACGTTAAGGTGCTTAGGGCCCGTTGCATCAGCAGTGATGTAAGGCAAATTCACATCAGTTTCGAGCGTCGAAGAAAGTTCGATTTTCGCTTTTTCTGCCGCCTCTTTCAAACGCTGCAAAGACATTGGGTCTTTGCTTAAATCAATGCCGGTATCTTTTTTGAATTCAGCCGTGAGGAATTCTTGAATGCGCATGTCGAAATCTTCACCACCAAGGAAAGTGTCGCCGTTAGTTGATTTTACTTCGAAAACGCCATCGCCAATTTCTAGAATTGAAACGTCGAATGTACCGCCACCAAGATCGTAAACCGCGATTGTTTGTCCGCCTTTTTTCTCAAAACCATATGCAAGAGCTGCAGCCGTTGGTTCGTTGATGATACGAAGAACTTCCAAACCAGCAATTTTTCCAGCGTCTTTAGTTGCCTGACGTTGCGAATCGTTGAAGTAAGCTGGAACAGTAATCACCGCTTTTTCGACCTTTTCGCCCAAATAACTTTCGGCCGTTTCTTTCATTTTGATCAAAGTGAAAGCCGAAATTTGACTTGGAGAGTATTTTTCACCCTTAATTTCTACCCAGGCATCACCATTGGCCGAAGGCACAATTTTGTAAGGCACAAGCCCTTTATCTTTTTCAGTAAGTGGATCGTTGAAGCGACGACCAATCAAACGCTTAATACCAAAAACTGTATTTTGTGGATTGGTGACAGCCTGCCTTTTTGCCGGCGCGCCAACAGTGCGCTCGCCATTAGCAAGGAAGCCGATGATTGAAGGCGTGGTTCTAACCCCTTCAGAATTTTCGATCACTTTGACATTTTTTCCTTCCATGATGGCAACGCAGGAATTTGTTGTGCCAAGGTCAATTCCAATTACTTTAGACATATTTTTGATTTTTTGTTTATGATTTAAGCCTTACTGCTGCAAGGCTTGGCAGGTTTTACAATAACCAACAGGATTGCTCATCTAGGAAAAGTGCCAAGATAATTCAAGTTACGCTCTTAAAATTTCGCTAAAATTTTTTGATGCTCACCAACATCGTGAATCCGCAAAAATTCGACTTTTTTGGCAATCAAAAATTTTGAAACTTCTAGTGTTTTGGAAGCGCGGTCGCCCTCAATATCCAGCGCATCAAGAAATGATTTTTTTGAATGACCAACATAAAGCGGAAGGCCTAAAACCCTGAATGCGTCGATATCTTTTAAAATACGAATTGATTGCAACGCATCCTTAGCAAAACCAACTCCTGGATCAAAAATCAGCTGCGATTTTTTTACACCGCGCTTTTCAAGATAAGAAATTTTCTGGCGCGCGAAGTTTAAAATTTCCCAGTTGATATCAAGATGAGGATTAATCACCAATTCAGGATTGGCATGGATCGCCAGGTTATGCATCAAAATTGTCTGCAGATTTTTTTCGGCGATAAATTCAACGATTTTTTCATCAGCAAGTCCGCTGACGTCATTGATAATTTCTATACCAGCCTCGTACGCCTTTTGGATGGTTTCAAAATGGTAAGAATCGATGGAAACAGGAACTTTTTTACCAGTTTTTGCGTTGAATTTTTTTACCTCGATGATTGCCGCTGGAAGAATTTTTTCTAATCTATTCCACTCTTCTTTAGGTCCTATTGGCGTGGCTTTGGGACGGGTTGATTCTGCACCAATATCAATCACATCAGCACCATCTACGAGCAATTTTTTTAACTGATTTAACGCCGCATCAAGCGAATTAAATTTTCCACCATCAGAAAATGAGTCCGGAGTGACATTGAGGATTCCAACCAGTTTTGTTTTCATCTTTATTTCTGAGAAACGCATTGCTTACAAACCATCTTGCTTAACAAAAAACCAAGAGGCCAAAAACAGCCATTTAGGCTGTTTTCTTACCATTTTCTTTCAAACTTTTTTCGCAAAATTATCGCAACCAGGTTAAGCAAAATCAGGAAACAAAGCAGAACCAAAATTGCCGCCGCAGTCTTCTCTGCAAAGCCACTTTCTGGCGAGTCTGACCAAAGATAAATTTGTACCGGCAGCACAGTTGCAGGATCAGCAAACCCCTGCGGCACATCGGCAATAAATGCAACCATGCCAATCATCAGCAGCGGCGCGGTTTCACCAAGGGCACGCGAAATTGCCAAAATTGTTCCAGTCATTATTCCTGGCACGGAAAGCGGCAAAAGATGGTGCAAAACAGTTTGCATTTTTGACGCACCAAGCGCCGAAGCGCCATCGCGAATTGTGTTTGGAATTGAACGAATTGTGTTGCGCGTGGCAATGATAATTACTGGTAAAACCAACATGAACAAAGTCATTCCACCCACTAAACTTGATGAACGCGGCAAATTCATGAATTGCAAATAAAGCGTCAAACCAAGCAATCCGTAAATGATGGATGGAATTGCCGCCAGGTTGTTTATGGAAATTTCGATGATGTCGGTGATGCGATTTTTTGGCGCAAATTCTTCAAGATAAAATGCACACATCACCGCAACTGGAAATGCACAAACAAGGAAGATCAGCATAACCATAATTGAACCAACCAATCCAGCGCCAATGCCGGCAATTTCTGGCTCGCGCGAGTCAGCAAAAGTAAAAAATTTCCAGTTAAAAACTTTCTGAATGCGATTTTTTTGAGCAAATTTTTCAAGCCAAACAAGCTGCGCTTCGTTCAAACTTGCTGCGTCTTTATGCTTAAAAAACATGTCAACTTTTGAGGAAGCACTGAACCAAAAAAGCGATTTTTTTCCAAGTAAATTTGGATCTTTTTTCAACTCTTCGCGCAGCTCAATGTTGGAAACTTTGCTCAAAATTTGGTAAAGCAAATTAACCTGTGAAAGCTCGCTTACCTCAGGAAATTCAAAGCGCAGCGCATTTTTTATTGCCAATCGTTCATCAAAATTTTCTGCGGTTGTTTGCGAAGTTAAATCAACTTCCAGCGCCAATTTTGTTCTAAAAAACGCACCACTGCTTTTGTGCAAAATTGCTGTAAAAAGCAGAACTAAAAACAGCAAAGCAAAAGCAATTGATGCCTTGCCAAGCAGCCTAAATCGCTGCTCTTTGGCCTGTCGTTTTTTTAGGTTAGTAATCTCTCTAGCCATATTTTTTCTTGTAATTCTTGATCACAATCAGCGCCACAATGTTGAAGATAAAAGTGAAGATAAAGAGCGTCAGCGCCAGCGCGAAGGCTGCTAGGGTTTTTGGCGAATTAAATTCCTGATCACCCACCAAAAGCGTCACAATCTGCGCCGTTGCTGTGGTTACGGAATCAAGAGGATTGAAAGTTAGTTTGGCAACAAGTCCCGCCGCCATTACAACAATCATCGTTTCGCCAATTGCACGCGACACGGCCAAAATCACCGCGCCAACAATTGAAGGCATCGCCGAAGGCAAAACCACTTTTTTGATCATTTCCGATTTTGTGCTGCCCATCGCCAAAGCCCCGTCTTTCATGGCTTGCGGCACTGCGTTTAATGCGTCGTCAGTTAGTGAAAGAACAAAAGGAATAATCATCACGCCCATCACAAAACCAGCAGCCAGAGCGCTTTCAGAGGCAATATCAACACCAATTAATGCAAAAATATCTTTGAAAAGTGGCGCAACAAAAATCACTGCAAAATAGCCATAAACCACGGTTGGCACGCCAGCAAGAATTTCCAAAACCGGTTTTAAATAATCACGGCTGCGCGCTTTTGCGTAAAGACAAAGATAGATTGCGCCCATAATTCCCAAGGGCACAGAGACCAACATTGCAATCAAAGTGATGAGCAAAGTTCCAAGAAAAACTGGAACAATTCCAAAAGCACTTTTTCCAACTTCTTGCTCGGTGGTCATTGCCATTTGCGGGTTCCACGAGGTTCCAAACAGAAACTCGAGTGGATTTACCATCTCAAAAAAGCGAATCGATTCGAATAAAATTGATGCGGTAATGATGACAGTAATCAAAATTCCAATACCGGTGACGCCAGCAAGACCAGCGGTTGCCACACTTTCAAAATGGTTTTTTGCGTTAAAGTTTTTTTGGTAAAATTTCTTAATCAGCCAAAAATTTGCCAAAATAAAAACTGGCGCGAAGATCCATTTGGCAAGGCTTGGCAGCGGTGCAGTGTAAACTATGATAACGCAAAGCACCGTCCACAAAGCATAGCAATAGGCATAGTGAAGCGGCAGCGAATTGAAGCGCTTTTTTTTGTCAGAATTTTGCCGCACGGTTTTGATATTGCGATTTAGCAATAGTGAAAATATCAAAACCGAAATCAGCGCTAGAATCAGTAAATACATGGAATTACAGGCTTTTTTGCGGCGCGTTTTAGTTCCCTACTTTTTGAAAGCAACGTATGAAAAAGATCCGACTTTTTGTTGAAGAAAATTCTCTAAAAATTGACCAAGAAATCAAAATTGAAGAGGGCGATTTTATTTATTTGGCCAACGTAATGCGTCAAAAAATTGGTGATAAAATCAATGTTTTTAATGGAATTGATGGCGACTTCGAAGCAGTGGTTTCAAGCCTCACCAAGAAATCGCTGCAATTACAAATCACCGCCAAAATTAATGATTTAAAAAAATTACCAAACATCACCTTGGCTTTTGCGCCGGTAAAAAATGTACGAATTGATTTCATCGCCGCCAAGGCTTGCGAGCTTGGCGTATCAACTTTCCAGCCCATTTTAACGCAACACTCAATTGTTGATAAGGTCAATTTGGAACGCTTCAAAGCCAATATCAAAGAGGCTTGCGAGCAATGTGAGCGCAACGATTTTCCACAAATTTTTACCCCAAAAAAGCTTGATCGTTTTTTATTCGAAGATGCTGCGGATAATAAAATTTTCATCCTTTGCGACGAATCGCATCAAGGAAAAAAAGCCAGCAAAGTTTTACCAGAAATTCACGCAGCAGGCAAAGAAATCGTTGTGCTTGTTGGCCCTGAGGGAGGTTTTAGTTCAGAGGAATTCGCCAAAATGCGTATTAAAATGAATCTTTATGCAATGAGTTTGGGGCCGCGAATCCTACGCGCCGATACCGCGGCGATTTCCGCACTGACTTTGGTGCAAGAATTTTTGGGAGATTTTTGATGAAGATTTTTTTTACAGCCTTGTGGTTATGCCTTATTTCTCTAGGCGCTGCAGCAAATGATTTTACACTTACCGCACCAACTCTTGATGGAAAAAATTTTGATCTAAGCGCACAAAAAAACCGCGTCACTATCGTAAATTTCTGGGCTTATTGGTGCACAGAGTGCCGCAGGGAAATGCTTGTTCTTGAAGAAATTTATCAAAAATATCACGGCCAAGGCGTTGATATTATTGGTGTCAGCATTGACAAGAAAAGTGCACGCAAAAAAGTTTTGTCGGCAGCAATAGGGGTTTCTTACCCAAACGCGCTCTTTGACGAAGCCAGTAAAATCAGCTTTCAAGAGCCCTCCAGCATTCCAGTCACTTATATTTTTGACCGCAATTTAACGCTTGTGACTAAGTTCGATGAAGATGATGGAACTCCAAATAAAAATGACTTTGAACGAGTCCTGGAGCCGCTGCTGAAAAAATAGCAAAAATTTCCTCTTTACCTTTTTATCCCGGCTGGCATCTTGCGCCGCTCGTTTTTTTAAAACCTACTTTCCAAAAAACTTTTCACCACAAAGTTTTATGCCTCTCTTCTTGCGTTTTCTGGCGTTTATTCGTCGGAGCGCTTTTTTCTTCGCAATTTTCTCGCTGATTTTTGAGCAATTTCTGTTTGTGGGAATTGCTTATGCTGAACTGCCCCTTGCTGTTGATGGAACAACCAACACACAAATCACCAGAACTGCTTCAGGTGTTGATCAAATAAACATCGCTGCGCCCAACTCTTCTGGGCTTTCGCACAATAAGTTTAGCGATTACAACATTAACACTTCCGGGCAAATCATTAACAATTTTTCTGGCGCTGGAGCAACTGCTGGAAGTGGTGCAACGGCGGTGATTTCCACCGAAACTGGCGGATTGGTAAATGTTAACCCCAGCCTTCTTGGCGGCGCTTCGGCTTCGGTAATTTTGAATGAAGTTACCTCAACAAATCCTTCGCAGCTTCGTGGTTACGCAGAAATTGCTGGAACTCGCGCAGACTTAATCATCGCCAATCCCAACGGAATTTCTTGCTTGGGCTGCGGATTCATCAACACCTCGCGCTTATTGATGGTTGCTGGCCGCAGCGAGTTTGATTTGTTGGGGAATTTGGGATTTGATTTGGTTGGTCAGGCCAATCCAAATCTCTACGTTCCGCTGATTACCATCGATGGGCTTGGGCTTGATGCAACGCGAGTTAGTTCTGCAGAAATTATTGCCTCAAGCATCAAGCTACTTTCTTCCATTACTTTATCATCTTCGGCCGATGTCAGAATTGGCGCGGGCTTTGGAAAATATGATTATGCCAGCAAGAGCTTTGCTCCTGCGACTTCCGTAATTGATCCCGCTCGAGATTTATCGATTCCAGTTTTTGCAATTGATGCCTCATCTTTGGCGTCAATTTCGGCAGGAAGAATTTTCTTAATTGCCACCAAAGAAGGTGTTGGTGTGAAAATGTCTGGTGAAATTTTAGCGGCAAATTCGCTTAACATTTCTGCCAATGGCGATGTTTTTTATGACAAAATTTCTGCCACAAATTCAGTTGAGGCAAATGTCGCAGGCAAGCTTTTCGACCGTAATTCTTCCTCGCTGCTGCAAACAAATTCCGCCACTTTCAACGCCAATCAAATCGAAATTTTTGGGCGCATTTTAGCCGATGATTTGACGATTCGCGACGGTCTAAATTTAAAAAATCGCGGAACTTTTGATGTTGGAACTTTGACGATTACCGACGTTTATTTGCTACAAAATTTCGGCACAATTAACGCACTTAGCGCAACGATTTCTGGAGCTTCTTCTTTTACAAATTCCAGCGATCTTTCGGCAGATAATTTAACTCTTCTTGAAATTGGCAGCCTGGAAAATTCCGCACTAATTTTTGGTGATGATGTTTTGAACGTGACAAGCGTGGACCTTGTGAATAGTGGCTTAGGAGTAATTCTATCCAACGGCAATCTCACAATTACTGCGACAAATTCTTTTAATAATGATGTAGGAAGGTTGAGTTCTGCTTCCACCCTTACTCTAAATTTAAGTCCGCTTGATTACACAATTGCCGGAACTCTGGAGGCAGCGAACTTTGACGTCACGGCGCGAAACATCAGCAACAGCCGCAATCTCAGCTTTCCTGGATTTATTAAGTTAACCGCGATTGCTGCTGGCGGAGTTGGCGGAAATATCACTAACGGAATTGCTGCGGCAGATAATTCCACCACCAGGCTTGCGGCAGGAAGTTACATCGATTTAAGTGCTGGCAACAGCATCAAAAACTATGCAACGATTCTTGGCACAACCAACACAACACTGAGTGCAACTGCGGGCGACATCACAAATTATGCAGCGGCAAAAATTACTGGTGGAAGTGGCGAAACAACGCTCACCGCAAGCAACGGCAGCTTCATCAATTCTGTAGCCTCTTCCCTTTTTACCGCAAACAACAACGCAACTTTTAACGTAAAGAACCTCAGCAACTTCGGCGAAATTTCAGTGCGCAATGATTTAGTGGCGAATGTTTCGAATAACCTAACCAACAATCCAGGTGCGCTGATTTGGAGTGGAAGAGATGCAACTTTTAACGTCGTAAATTATTTCACCAATAATCGCTCGGAGACTTACACCATTCGAAATCTCGCCATCCAAAAAAACACCGCCGGAGAAAAAACTGCATTAGTGGAAAATACTTCCGGCAGCATTTTGTCTTACAGCGGCAACATGCTAATTGCTGCAGAAATTCTGAAAAACATTTACGTTCCAGTGATTACAACTTACGTCGGAAATTGGGATCGCTGGCACGGTGATCCTGCCGTTTATGTACAATCATCATTCTACACAACTCTTCGCAACAACGAAGATCCAGCGCTAATTAGTTCCGGCGCAACGATGAGTCTTAATGTAAACTCATTACAAAATGACGCCTCTTCTATCAGCAGCGCGGGCAATATGACAATTCAATTTCGCGATAAAAATGGCATTGCGAATAATTCAAGCTATGCACGCTGGAACCTCGACCCAAGCGCTCTAATTGAGTATGTTGATATCAATTGGGGATCGAGCACTTATTGGCAAAATTACGAAAATTTCGCTTACTTCCTATCGAGCATAAAATCAGGCCAAGCAATGACCGTCACGCAAAACGGCACTTCAAGGGCAAGTTTGGTTAATGGAGTTGAGCTGGCGCAATATCAAACAATCAGCGGGCCAAACTCTCTCAATAAACCAACAAACGTTGGCTCAGTTGACACCAGCCGCCTGCAAGAAAATGGAAAAATCGATCTCGACTTAGGCTCAATTTCTGAAACAATTGCTGAAGCGCTGGCAAATTATGCCAGCCTTGGAAGTGCTCTGGAAGTCTTTGAAGGCAGCTTCAAAATTAATTTAAATCCAGCAGCAACAACCCCGTTAATTGAAGCCAGAAGTCAGTTCACCGACACTTCGCAATATTTTGGCAGCTCTTATTACTTCACGCAGCTGGGGCTTGATCCAAGCGAGATTTTAAGCAATGTTGATCGTTATGTTCGCACCTCAGCAACAAGTGGCAGCACGCTTACCTCGCCAGCAACCAGAATGCTTGGCGATGCTTTTGTGGAATCAACTTTACTCACCCGAGAACTTCTGGCGCTGACCAATGATTCGCTCTTTTTATCAAAAACCCAGACCAACAATAATCTGCAAATCAAAGAACTCCTCGACAACGCCGCAACCGAACTGGCAAGGCTTGGGATTGATGCCAATGATGTTGCAATTAGTGGACTTAGTAAAAATCAGGCGAACTTATTAAGCAGAGACATCGTAACCTTCGAACTCACCAACGTGAAGGGCTTCAACGTTCTGGCGCCGAAGCTTTATTTAAGCCAAAACA
>JBIKKP010000052.1:0-6824 GCA_044360285.1 Rickettsiales bacterium | reverse complement strand
AAATGAATGGCGAAAGCCAGAGAAGCCGGTGGCAGAAAAGCTGATGGAAGGTTTGGAGAAATCGAAGTTGTAGAAAATTTTTGCATGAACCTGCGGGCGGGGTTGCAAACCCCGCCCGAGCACTGGAACTTGTCACGCGCATCCAACCTACAACGAAGCGGTTAAAGAAGCTGCGCTGGCGGTTGATAAAAGACAGATTCATTCGTAAAACATTCACCTGCTGCTCAGGCGGAATTTGCAATTCCGCCTGGATGTTCATGCAATTTCAGATCTTTGAAAGACCAAAATCGCTTCAGCGATTATTAAAGAAGATTTTGCTAAATAAGCCTGCGCTTCAGATGACTTCCTAAACTTGTGACAATTTCATAATTCGAAGTCTGCGACCAGGCCGCCCAGTCATCGGCGGTGATTTCTTGTTTGCCGTTGCGCCCAATAATTGTTGCAACGTCACCCGCTTTCACCGAAGCAACATCGGTCACATCAAGCACAATCATATTCATCGTCACCCGTCCAATTTGCGGCACTTTTTTTCCGCCAACTAACACAAAACCGCAATTCGAAGAAACGCGCGAAATGCCGTCGAAATAGCCAATTGGCAGAATCGCCAGCTTCGAATCACGCGCCAAAATATGCGTGCAACCATAAGAAATTGCGCTGCCTTTTGGTAAAAATTTTACTTCCGAAATCAATGCTTTCCAACTTAGCGCTGGCTGCAATTTAGTTTTTTGTGACTTCGAATTTTTTAATTCAGTTGATGCCCAAAGCCCGTAAAGACTGACGCCAACGCGAACTAAATCAAAATCTTCAATCAATTTTCCAAGAAAACTTCCGGCACTTGCGGCAATATGCGTCAAAGGCTTGAGACCAATTTTAGATAATTCTTTTTGCCAATTTTTTAGCTCAGAAATTTGTTTTTTTGTGTAAGATAAAAATTTTGCCTCATCGGCGGAAGCAAAGTGGCTGTATAGCCCAACAACATCTAAATTTTTTTGCGGCAAAAATTCTAAAACTTTTTTTGCCTCAGATGAAATAAAACCATCGCGATGCATTCCACTGTCAACGCAGAGATGAATTTTTAACTTTTTTTTGCCGGAAATTTTTTTCGCTGCTTGCAACAAATCAAAAGTTGAAACACTAATTTCGATATCATGCTTAAGAGCTAGAGAAATCTGCGTTGGCAGTGTTTTTCCTAAAACTAAAATTGGTTTCGAAATTTTTTTCTGCCGCAAAAAAACTGCGTCTAAAAAATCAAAAACAGCCAAATAATCGACATCATTTTTTACTGCCGATACAACTTCCAAAAGCCCGTGGCCATAGGCATTAGCTTTGACCACGGCCATAAATTTTTGCTGCGGCGGCAAATTTTTTTTAATTGCCAAAATATTTCCACGCAGCGCCAATTTAGAAATTTCGAGCCAAGTTTGTGTCATGAAAATTAGGAAATCTTAATTGCTGACGCTGCTTCTTTAACCTGCGAAAGCAGCGCAAATTCATCAGTATCAAATCTTAAATCAGAACGCTGTTCAAAATTTTCGAGGACACTTTGTGGTAAAAAAGTCAACCTCATGCCAACAATGTTTTTTGGATCTTGGCGACCAGTAAAAATTCCTAGCTCTTTGCATTCTTTCTGAAATTTCGCTGAAAAATCTTTCCAAACCGGATTAATTGTCGAGTCATCATTTCGTTTATATTTGTTGGTTTTTGTATCATAAACGCTAGCAATCCCACCATTAATTCTCGCATAATTGCAGGCTTCAATTGCTACAGCATGATCAATGTCAGAAGCTTTCATCGCATTAATCAAAGCAATTCCAAGAAGAATGTTTATTTCCTCATCCTTGAGCCTGACTCCCATGACGCGGAATTTGCCGCCGCGCTCGGCATTGTTAGCCCAAATTGTTTTTTCGAATTCATCTTTTTGTGCTTGATATAATGTTGCGCTAACTACGTATGAACTTGATACAGAAGTATATGGAACTTGAGGTTCTGACTTAAATCTCTGCGCAAATTCTGAGTCATTGGTTTTTGTGTATAATCCTTTGTCTTTTTGCACTGTCGCAGCTGAGAAAGGTAATGCAACAAGCCCACCACTACTTTCCTTGGCTGCTGCTATCGCGGAAAGATCCGCCATCTCTTGAGCAATCCTTATTTTCTCTTCTGCTCTTCTTTCTCTTTCTTCTTCTCGCTTTAAACGCTCATTCTCATCAACTATTGCCTGAATAAAATCATAGGCATTTTTATAGACTAACTCTCTGTCTTTTTTGGGCAGAGTCTCTAATTCCGTGCTCTTAGCAGCCAACATTTCACCTAAATTAGTTTCTGCTGTATGATGGAAAGATTGCCAATTTTCATATAAATCATTATTTTCCCTAAGCTCACTTCCAAGACTCATAAACCTAGATTCCCAAGTCTGGCCTTCTTCTACAGACTCATCTTCTTGCGATCCCGAAGTGCTAGACATTGCGGTAAGTTTAGTTTGATCAAAACTTTGAATATAACCCCAGATGAATTGAATCCAGCTGCCTCTTTCACACAATTCATAATTAATAAAAACATGATCCAGATTTTGATAATTTTCTTGAGCGCATTGCATGGACTTGACTGCGTGTTCTGCTTCAAATTTTTTTAATTCTGACCCTAAATTAGGAGTGCCCAAATATCTTTTATCCTCCCGCAAAGCTTTAAGCGCTAAAACTAGATTGGCTTGTCGACGCAAGAAATCATCACGACTTTTTATCGTCGCCACAATATAATCATTACTCGAACTCGAAACCTTATTACAAAACTGTACTACCGAAACAGCAACCCGTTCCAAAAAATCTGCATCGCTAGGTTCAAGAAACCCACATTTCTGCTGCTCAGTAAGGTAAGACCTAATTATACCAACAAGAAGCCCTAAATCTTTTTCGGTAAGAGCACTAACAAAATTTTCTAGCTGGAATAACTCTCGTAAAAAAGCTGCAGTATCAGACTCGCGCAAGCTTTCGTCGTAAGAAAAACTCATAACCCGATCAATAAGCGGCACCTCAACAGCAGGAGTTCTTCCACTAGGACCACTACTTACAGATAAACCCTTTTTTGGCTCTGCAGCAATTCCAGCGCCAACATACAAAGCTGGAGATGTGGCCTGTGCACCTAATTCATCTAAAGATAAAACAGGTCTTCTATCTACCTCAGTAAACTTAGCTTCATCAATTGGCCTAGTATGAGTTTTAAAAATATGAAAAGCGGCGTCATTTAGATAAATATCCAACACTCTCTGTGGATGTTGTTGCCGCAAACGCATTTGGTGCAAACGCAAAGCTTGCGCACTTCTTGGAAACGGAACTTCATCAGCACCAATATCTCTCTCAATTGAGTCTTCCAAACCTTCACCAGCAAGCCTTTGACCGACATACCAACAAGAAACCATAGCACAACTTGTTCCATCATTTTGCTTTTTGCTGCGATGGACAATAGAGCGACTTTCTAGGTCAAATAGACCCCTAACAAACACTCTATTTGCACAAGCTACAACCATCCGATCATTTTCAACATCAACTGCAGCTTGATAAAGCGGATCATAGTAATGGCGGTTAACCTTAATTCTTCCGTTACTTTGCCTAGTTAGATGAATCTCACACATCACCCAGTGGTTTCTGTTAATGATAATTGGACGAAAAATCTGCGCAAATTGCATTTCCCGATCATCACGAAATTCACTAAACATTTTCTCTAAACCATCTTCTGGGCTGCTTCCCATAATGTGTCTGGTATTACTATCTCCAGTATTACGATACAAAAATCCAACCCCCCTTCCTCGACTCCCTACCCGCCTTCTGCGCAACAAATTTCCAGCAAGATTGCGAGTCTCAGATCGCTCTTCATGCAGCAAAATAGAAGGATTGTATGGATCAAAAGCACGGCTCCGAGCCGCCTCACCATCAATTCGCGCTTCATTTTCAAAGCCATGTTGCTGCGCATAGGCCTCGATTATCGCATTAGCATAACCCTCTGAAACCGTAGTTGGATAATCCACATCTTGCGGAAGAAGGCGCTCTAAATAACGAGGGAATCTTTCTTGCGTGACACGACCATTATGAATTAACAAAGCTGGAGCGGCAGACATAATCTAAAACTAAACCTGATTAAAAAAACAGCTGCGCGCACCGGTATGACAAGCGCTGCCAACTTGTTCAACTTTCAGCAAAACGCAGTCAAAATCACAATCAAGTGCAATTGAAACCACGCGCTGTAAGTGGCCGGAAGTGTCGCCTTTTTTCCACAAAGAATTTCTGGAGCGCGAAAAATAAGTGGCGTAACCGCTTGCAACAGTAAGCTGCAGCGATTCTTCATTCATCCAAGCCATCATCAAAACTTCGCCATTTTTTGCATCTTGTGCAATTGCTGGAACCAGCCCTTTCTCATCAAATTTTATTTTTTTCAGCATTTCAGTCATATCGTCAAAATGGTTGATAATTGCGGCTTGCGGCGCCTAAAGTTCTTTTTGATTTCCTAAATTTTTTTCAATTTCGCAAATGATTTCTTGTACCAGAAGACTCGAATTTGACGCAGCTCATCGCATTTTAAATCACGAAAGCAAATGCAAAATGCTACATGGCCATCGCTATGCACTTGAGGCAAGTTTTGCAGCAAAAAACCTCGATGATTTAGGTCGTGTAATTGATTTTGGAGTTGTGCGCGAAGTTCTTGGTGCTTGGATTGACGAGCATTTTGATCACAACACAATCTTGTCAATTCACGACAAAAATCTTGGCGAAAAAATCGCCGCAGAAACCGGCCAAAAAATTTATTACTTAAGCGAAAACCCTACAGCCGAAAACATCGCCAAACATTTACTAAACGAAATCTGCCCAAAAATTTTTGCTAATTTCGCGGTAAAATGCGTTGGCCTAAAACTTTACGAAACGCCGAATTGCAGCGTTACGGTTGGTTAGCCTTGTCATCCTTGGATTGCAGGGCCGAGGATCTCGTGCGTTTTATCGTTGAACAAAAAAAGATCCTCGAAGCCTTCTGCTTCAAGGATGACGGAATTCTAAAACAAAAAATGACTTTCACCTACCGCATCTATTACGAAGACACCGACGCCGGCGGCGTGGTTTATTACGCTAATTATCTGAAATTTTTTGAACGCGCGCGCACTGATTTTTTGCGCCAAAAAGGAATTTCGCAAAGCGAACTCGCCAAAAATGAAGGCTTAATTTTTGTGGTTAGGCGCTGCGAAATTGATTATGTTTTGGCAGCAAAACTTGACGATGAAGTGGAAGTTTCGGTTGCAATAAAAGAGCGCCGCGCCGCGTCTTTAGTGATGACACAAGAAATGAAAAATGCTTCGCGAGTTTTATCACGACTGCAAGTTGAAGTTGCTTGCATTGATGCAACAACTTTCAAACCAAAAAAAATTCCGCAGCACTTGCTGCAAAAACTAGAAAACGATGCTCGATAATTTCTCCAACAAAATTTCCAAAATTTTTGACGCAATTTCCGGCAAAAAATTCATCAATGAAGATGATCTAAACCAAGCAATGCGCGAGATCCGCGTTGCTTTGCTTGAAGCCGACGTCGCTTTGCCAATTGCCAAAGAATTTATCGAAAAAGTTAAAGCAGAAGCACTTGGTGCAGAAGTTGTCAAAAGCGTTTCCGCCGGTCAGATGATTGTAAAAATTGTCACCGATCAGCTAACTGCGCTGCTTGGCAGCGAAAAATCAGAAATAAATTTTGCCGTAAAACCGCCAGTAATTTTGCTGATGGTTGGTTTGCAAGGCGCTGGAAAAACGACAAGTTCGGCGAAATTGGCGCTGCGTTTGAAAAATCGCCTGCATAAAAAAATTCTGCTCGCCTCGCTTGATACCTACAGACCAGCAGCTGCGCAGCAATTAAAAATTCTTGCCGAAAAAATTGGCGTGACTTGTGTGGAATTTGACGCCAACAAAAAACCACTCGAGTTAGCACGCGAAGCCAAGGCACAAGCTGCTGAAGGCGCTTTCGATTTATTGATCCTCGACAGCGCTGGTCGCACTTCGATTAACGAAGAAATGATGAACGAGCTGGTGGAAATTTCCAACGCCGTCACGCCTACAGAAATTTTACTCACTGTTGATGCCTTGATTGGTCAAGACGCGGTAAATGTTGCGAAAAATTTCGGCGAAAAATTGCCGCTAACTGGAGTGATTTTAACCAGACTTGATGGCGATTCTAGAGGCGGCGCGGCCTTGACTATGAAGGCTGCAACCAATTGTCCGATTAAGTTTATTGGCGTTGGTGAAAAACTTGATGAGCTTGACGAATTTGATCCAAAACGAATTGCCTCGCGAATCATTGGCATGGGCGACGTGGTGGCTTTGGTGGAAAAAGCGCAGGAAATTTTTGACGCCAAAGAAATGGAAAAAGCGGCGAAAAAAATGCGCAAAGGTGAATTCGATTTGGAAGATTTACTCTCGCAAATTCGTAATATGAAAAAAATGGGCGGCCTTGGCGGAATAGTGAGTTTGCTTCCTGGAGCGGGGAAAATTAAAGAACATCTTGGCAAACTTGGCGGCTTTGAAAAAGAGGTGAAGATGCAAGAAGCGCTGATTTTATCGATGACGAAAAAGGAAAGACAGAATCCAGATATTTTGAATTCGTCGCGCAAGCACAGGATTGCCAAAGGTGCAGGAAGCACAATTCAAGAGGTGAATCGGTTACTCAAAAAATATAAAACGATGAAGAAGATGATGGGGAAATTTGGGAAGATTGATCCAGCTAAAATGCAGCAGATGATGGAGCAAGGGGGGATTTGATAAATAATCCTTGCTCAGGCGGCATTTGCAATGCCGCCTGGAAGT
>JBIKKP010000051.1:0-7069 GCA_044360285.1 Rickettsiales bacterium | reverse complement strand
AACCCAGAACCTGAGCGACTTCATCAAATTGAATTACACAAAATCAGAGACTGAAATTACTGACCTCTTCAGGTTGTAGGGGGCGGAACCGGACGGTAGTGGTTTGCAACCCCGCCCACACGTTCATTAAAACAACCCGAATTCTCGGTAAATTTGGCATGAACCTGTGGTCGGCATTACAAATGCCGACCAGCGCTAGACTTAAGCACAAACACCACCACACCAAAACACTAACCACCAAAAACCCAACACCAAAAATGCCTAAAAAAAACGACCCGCTGCTGTGGATTGCCGCCCTATTTGGCTTGGGCTGCATTTTTTATTTCATTTACACACAAAATTTCTTAGAAAATTTCTCGATTTTCCTTGCGCTAACTCTTAGCGCCACTGCTCTTTTCTTCTTCAATCGAAACTCACGCTTAGCCTTTGTTTTTGCTGCTTGCGGCATTTTTCTTGGCGGAAGTTTTTACGCCAATTTTTACGAAAAAAATTTTATCGATCATTCGATCACTGGAAAAATTTACGTCGATGGCGTTGGAAAAATCACTGAAATCAAAAAATTTTTTAATCCAATAAATGGTCTGGAAGGCGCTAATTTAGTGATTTCGCAGCCAAAACTTTTTGAAGCAAAATTTCCTTCAACAAAAATCAAAAAAGTTAAAAAGAAAAAAAATCCCAAAGAAAAAGCACCGCGAAAAAAACGAAAAACTCAAAAAGAAAAAGCTGCTGAATTGGGTTTAAGCCTTGATCAATACAAGCTGCAGCGCAAAGCAGAAAAAGAAAGGAAACTGATCGAGAAGGCGAAAAAAGCGCAAAAAAAAATCGAAGAAAATTTTGTTAATCTTGGCGCTTACCAAGAAATTGATCGTCAATTTCTAGACATTTCAAAAAACTACCAACAGGTGGCATGGGTTGAAAATAAAGGCCGCAGGACCTTTCCAAACCCGCCACAAAAAATTTCGCTCAATCTCGTAAAAAATTTTTCAGGACTGGAAGTTAATGATTTGGTGGCCTTTCGCGCCTTACTTCAACCAGTACAGCGCAAAGAATTTCCACAAGATTTTGATTTTTCTTTTGATGCCAAAGCAAAAAAAATTGGCGCTTATGGCTTCATTTTAGGCGAGGTAAAAATCATTGAAAAGCAGCGCCAATCAAGCATTGACGACTGGTTCAATTCTTTGCGCGAAAAAATTAATCAAAAAATTTTCAACGCACTTTCTGGCGATGAAGCAGCAATTGCCTCGGCATTTTTGATTGGCAAACAAGAGCAAATTTCTGCGGCAGTTTTGGAAAACATTCGACGCTGCGGACTGGCTCATTTACTGTCTATTTCAGGTTTTCATCTTTCACTTGCCGCAGCGATTTTTTTTGTTTCGCTGCGCTTTATTTTGTCGCGCTTCGAATATCTGGCGCTGCGTTTTGATCTTAAAAAAATTGCTGCAATTGCGGCAATTTTTGCCAGTTTTTTCTATCTGCAAATTGCCGGCGCGCCCTTGCCTGCCAAGCGCGCGTTTCTCATGACCCTACTTGCGCTTTTGGCACTTCTTTTTGATGAAAAAATTAATGCAAAACGCGCAGTGATGTTTGCACTGCTCTTTCTGATTTTGCTCAATCCCTATGCAATTTTTAACATCGGCTTTCAGCTCTCATTTCTTGCTATTCTAGTGCTTGTCACATGCAGCGAAGAAATTTTCTTACAGAAAAAGTTGAGCTTAGAAGCGAATTTTTTTGGTAAAATTTTTAATTATTTTTGGCAGATAATTTTTATCTCTTTTGCACTACAAATTGCTACTTTGCCGTTTTTGATGCATAGCTTTCGAAACGTTGCGCTGCTTGGGTTTGTGTCCAACTTGCTGGCAATTCCTCTGGCCAGTTTTTTTATCATGCCTCTTGGATTTTTAGCCCTCTTTTTGATGCCACTCGGTCTTGAGAAATTGCCATTATCTTTGATGAATTACGGAATTTTGCTGCTTGAAAAAATTGCCAATTTTGTTGCAGAAATAAAATTCTCAAACCTCATTGCACCAGAAATGCCAGGCCTTGGCGTGTTGATTGCTGCTGCAGGTATTTTACTTCTTTGTCTTGAAAAAAGCCGCATTCGTTTTGTTGGAATTGCCATTTTTTTTCTTTCTTTTGCGACAATTTTTTTGGCAAAAAAACCAACAATTTCTTTCGAGCAAAATCAGAAATTTTTTACAATTTATGAAGGTGAAAAATTGTTTTTTTCAGAAAAACTACGCGCCTCGAAACAGCGTCAGCATTGGATGGATCGCTTTGATGAAAAAGAGTTTCGATATTTTGAAACCAAGAATTACAAAAACTTTTTAATCGAAAAAAATAAAAAAATTTTGGTGCTGCTGAAGCGAAATAAAATTTCTGAAATCTGCAAAAATGATTTTGATGTGATAGTGAATATGACCTCTAAATACCAACTTCCGGCCTGCATTGAGCCAACTAAAATTAAGATCGATAATTTAGATTTTTATCATCACGGCAGCCATTTTTTTTATTCTTCTGGTGCGCTTAAAACTACTTTTTGAAAACGAAAAACTTGAGGCAGAAAAAGTTGAAGAGAGTTGTGAAACAAAGGCTGATGAAGAAAGCACCTTCTGGGAAAATTTTTAAATAATCGATTGCGACCTTTAAAATTAGGCTTCCAAGCGCAAGTGAGGAAAAGTAAACTGCCAGATATTCAGCAACGTGAGATGGCTTTTGGTGCTCTCCACCAAAGCTCCAGCGCTTGTTGCAATTATAGTTAAAAATAATCGACAGGCCAAAAGCGATAAGGTTTGCGACCAAATAATGTAGGTCGAAAATGCGGATGCTAAAAGAAAAAACTGAAAAGCTGATGAGCGTTGAAACGCCGCCAACGGCAAGGAATCGCCAAGCCTGAGAGAGAGTTTTTCGATCCAAAAATTGGGTGAGAATTTTTGCGAAAAAATTCATGAATCTTGATTTGTAGTGGTGACCCCAACGGGATTCGAACCCGTATTACCACCGTGAAAGGGTGGTGTCCTAACCGTTAGACGATGGGGCCAGATAAGCGCGGCCAGGCTCTCAGAAAAGAGCGGCGCAACCTATTTTTGGCTTTGTAAAAGGCAAACGGAAAAAATGACGCGCGATTTGAGTAAAAAAAATAAAATCGCGTCATCCTTGAAGCCGCAGGCTTCGAGGATCTCGCGAGTTTAGCGCTAAACGCATGAGATCCTCTAATTGCTTACTCAATTCAATGATGACGGCTTTTGTTAAATTAATCTTCAAAACAACTCCGACAAAAAAGTTGACGGCAAGCATTTCACTTTTAGCTTGCCGCGCCCTTTGCAAGCCTTAATTGACGAATCCACACCGCAGAGGGATTGAGCCGCGCACGACGGAGATTCATCTCCGGCAAATCGACCTAAACGGTCGATTTGAGTAAGTCGCGGGTGAGGCTTAAGCCGAACCCAGGACGAGCGGCTGCCACCGTTGCGCAAGGCAACGTAAAAAAACTGCCTTCAGCCACTACGCTGAGGGTAATAATATGGAGGGATGGCCGAGTGGCTGAAGGCGTCGGTTTGCTAAACCGATATATGGGTAAAACTATATCGGGGGTTCGAATCCCCCTTCCTCCGCCATAATTCTATTGCAAACCGAATCACTCATAGGTTTTTGCAAATTTATAAATACCGCTCCAAGCCCTAGACTTGTGGCTCTCCTCATGAGTTATATTTTTTCTCTGCACTGTACTTCACTCTCTCCAAAAATCTAAATTTTTAACAAAAAACGCACTTTTTTCTCTCCGTTTCTCCGATAGCAGTGTACTTCACCGAAAATGGTACATTTCGAGAAATAGCGGCTTTGCGGATTTTCCATCTAACTTTTATCTTGCTGACCCAAAGGGAACTTTTGTCTCATTTGCGAACTTATTTAGATAACTTGAGAAGTAGAGATTGATTGGACAGCTTGGGAATTATTTTAACAAAGACTTCAAAGAATTTTCAAAATCTTCTTTTGTAATCTTGCTGTCATTAGCGGTTATTTTTGTGATTTAGTTTGCCATCTTTATTAATCACATAGCTCACAGGAATTGCATTTGATTCTTCAAAGCCGATTTCTTTTGCATCAATTAATATGGTTTTTGAATAATAAATTATCGAATTTTCTTTAAAATCTTTTCGCCAATCCATATCAAAAATACTGAAATACCAAAGAGTGGCAGCAGTAATCCGGTTAATATAATAAGGGCAATTATTTGCTTCGGTAATTTTACATTATCCGGCAAGGAAGGTGCTCCTAAAGATTTATGAGGTTTGCGTTTCAACCACATGGCAAAACCGGTTATCATCAGAATTAAAAGAAGAAATATTGCAGTTAAATTAAGTAACTGATTTGCTTTTCCAAAAAGTCGTCCTTCATGAAAAGCTACTCCAAGTGAAGTTAACCTTCCAACTTTTCCCAGATCGTCGAAGCGATATTGATCAAGAATCTCACCGCTTTTGCGGTCAAAGAATATGTAAGCAACATTTTTTGCATCTCCGCCGTGACGTAGCGGCATTAAGGCATAAGAACCTTTTTCCCACCAAGGATACTCAATCTTAAAAGCATGGTTTACGTTTTGCTTAGAAATGGTTTGTAAAATCTGATTCATCGAAACTTCTGGCAAATCCACGCTGCTTTTCGACATCGGTCTTTCCTTAAAAATTGCTTTTGGAAAGCCTTCTTTAGCGCGTGTTGAAAAATCGCTGAGTAACCCGCCACATACGAATGACCATGGCAAACCACTTAACAACAGCAATAACAACCAAACACTAACCCACGCACCGGAAACAGCATGGAATTCGCGCCAGATTTTTCTGCCTTTGTTTTTAGTGTTTGGAATGAGCACTCCGCGATCTTTATTGCCGCGTGGCCACCACAGATAAATTCCAGTTAAAATCATGACGATCAGCCAACAGGCGGTAAGCTCAGTTATTATACGCCCAACATCGCCAAGCATTAGATTTTTGTGGAGGTTTCTTGCAATATTCATCAAGCGCCATGACTCATTTATAGTTCCTAGAGGCGCAAGAGTTTCGGGATGAATGAAAGCGGTAATTTTGGTTCCGTTTTGAGATGTTAAAACAACCTGCGCGCTTTGATTTAAAGCGGCAGGAGGCTGGTAACTATTTACGCTTTTTGCATTAAAATGTTTTTTAGCCGCATCAACCATTGCATCATGATCAGGGTTTTTCTGAATATTTTCTTCCAGATATAATAAATCTTTGTAAGCCAAATTTTCAATTTGGGGTTGCAGAAGATAAATTGCCCCCGTGATTGCCATAACCAGAACCACAGGCATCACAATCAACCCGGCGTAAAAATGCCAGCGCCAGAAAAAATTGTAATAAACAGGTTTGGTCATTTTTATAATTTAATTTTCACACCTGCATAAAATGCCCTTCCATCTCCCGGATAAAAAACATTCCCCGCTCCGCTAACAGCGGTGCTGAAAGTGGCAATATAGTTTTTGTCCAACAAGTTGCGACCATCAAGATAAAAGCTGACATTTTGGCTTAGATTATATCCAGCCGTAAAACCCAGTATTGTGTATCCCGGTGATTGCACGGTATTAGAAAAATCAACTTGCGCGCTGCTTGCAACTTCAATATTTGGAGCCACAAACCAAGCAGGTTGACCGTAATGCAATTCAGAGCGTAAGAAATGTCTCGGCTGTCCTGCTATTATGTTGTTGCCGTACTGACGGTCGTGATCAAAGCGGTAATCACTTAATGTATAAGCATTATTAAGTTTTAATTTATCAGTGCTGGAAAAAATATTTTCTGCGATTTTCAAATTTAATCCAATCTCAATTCCTTGATGCACTGTATCCTGCGCATTGAAAGTAGAGGCCGGAATTCCCGAGCCTACTGTATATTGCAACATTTCATTTCTAATCCAGGAACGATAAAGACTCACATCCCATTCCACAATACCACGATTGCCGCGAGTTCCTATTTCAGCAGTCCAGGCTTTTTGCATATCAAGAGGAGTAAATCCAACCGTGCCGCTTTGGGTTAGTTCTGAAAAAGTTGGTGGTTCATTACTTTTGCTAACATTGGCAAAAAATTGGATATCTTTAGCGGCTTCATAAAGCATACCGATTTTTGGATTTAAAGAGCGGTAAATTTTTTCGTCACTTTCTTGCACAGCCGAATAATTATCATCCTCGCGCTTAGACCAAGCTAATTGTAAACCGGTCACTAAAGATAATTTTTGCGTCAGGAAAAAATGGTTTTCTCCATAAATAGTAGCGTTCTTTGAGCTTTGATCAGAGTTGGAGGTTTGCGCACCTTTTGTGCCACCGATATTTTGAAAAACTTTCGCATCAGTTTTTCCAAAATGCGTTCTTACGCCAAGCAAGAATGTGTTGCGGTGATTAGCTAAATTATATTCTCCAGATCTTTGCGTAAATATTCCGTAATCAACGGTTTTTTGGTCAATGAAAATCGATATAGGATGGGATAAATCCTTAACATTAAGAAACGCGCCAAGATCAACTTTATCGCCATCATCCAAAACAAAACTGGTTTTGTTGGAAGTGCGAACTGAACGAATATCACGTTTTTGATCTCCCGAAATCGCTGTCGCATTTGCTATTGTTGGATTATTGAGCGCGTCAGATCTGCCTAGAGTTCCCGGCAATTCTTGTTCAATTGAATTTGCGCTTAAATAAAAACGTGTTTCAGCCGTCTCGCCGATTTTTTTACCAAAATTACCATTAAGTTTGAGATTTTCCTGCGCGCTATGCCCACGATAACCACCGCTGCTTGTTCCTGTTAGACTGATAAACATATCCGAATCACCAAAATCGCGACCAGATTGAACATTGAAACGCTTAGTATCAAAAGAGCCAACTTCTAAGCGAACCTGACCACCCGGATTAGTTTTTCCGGTTTTGCTAACCATATTCACTGCGCCACCCAAAGTTGAACCGCCGAATTTTAAAGCATTCGAACCTTTAAAAACTTCAAGGCGCTGAAACGCCAGAGTATCAGCTTCCTGAAAATCTGCTGACCCGTCAGCAAGATTAAAAGGCACGCCATCTTGTAAT
>JBIKKP010000004.1:0-56502 GCA_044360285.1 Rickettsiales bacterium | reverse complement strand
GATCGGCGTTAATTGCATTCCAGTCATTTGAGCCCTCATTGGTTGTTGAAGTTAGAATCCAACAAACCTCCTAAAGGCTTCGATGTATTGGGTGCAAGAGGTTTTTCTTAAGCGTTATTGAGGTTAAGCAACATCTCTGCAAAATAATTTCGCAATTTTCTCCGCTTCAAAAAATTTCAACTGTACCTTGCGATAATCAAAGTTTGCAAAAGGGGTCTCTTGATCTTACATCTAATTTTTCTTTCTAATTTTTTGGAAGTGCAGTTCGAGCCAGACTGGCCGCGGGGCATAAAGAGACCTGTTTGCAAAAAAGTTCGCAAAAATCATGATGTGGGCTGGAACCTTGAAAACACTGGGTTCTCCAAGGTATGGCGGAGCATGTGCTACCTCGTGCAAACTTTTCTCCTTTCACCTAAATTTTTCTCGATTCAGTATTTTCAAGGGCTAAAGGCATATTTTGACTTAACTAAATTTCAAAAGTTCGAAAGATTTTTGCTACTGCATCCGCTACCTCGTGCGAACTTCAGAAAGTTAAGCTAAAATTTTGTTAGATAAAAGTATTAGTGAGATTTAGATACTATTCTTCTCATTACTTCGCAACAGAGCTACAAAATTCATCAATTAATCTTGTATCAAATTTTGTTAATTCATATTCTGGATGCCATTGAACTCCAATTAAAAAAGGATAATTTTTAGCCTTATAAGCCTCAATAACGCCATCAGCGGCAGTTGCAGTAATTTCTAATTTTTCAGAAATATCGGATATCGATTGGTGATGAGTTGAGTTCACGCAAAGCTCTTTTTCATTTTCTTTGCTTTCAATTAATGCTTTTGCAAACACTCCTTCTTTTTCCAGAATATTGATTTTGTGAACACATTTCTTACCGCTTGAAGAGTGGTTAATATTAGAATCTTTGATTTGTGAAGGTATGTCCTGATATAGCTTCCCGCCAAGTGCCACATTAATCATTTGATAACCGCCACAGATACCAAAAATTGGTTTTTTGGTTTTGTAGAAACTCTTAAACAACGCAGATTCGAAATCATTTTTATAGGTCTCATCGATTTTTACAGTACTGTTTAAAGGCTTTTGTCCGTATAGTTTTGGACTTATATCATAATAATTTCCGCTAAAAACTATCCCATCAAATGTTTCGATATAGCTTTTGATCATAGTCTGATCAAGTGGAATTGGAACTACCACAACTCCATATTTTTTGCAGGATTTCTGAAAAGAAGAAATATAATTATCTCTTAGAGCATAAAATGAAGTTTCTGCAAATTTATTTTCACCGTTAGAATTTTTTCTATAATCAATCGTAACACCTACGACTTTTGCGTAAGAATTTTCAGCTAAAAGAAATAAAATAAAAAATATCAGAAGTTTTTTCATAAAATTACGGCGTAAATTCCAAATCCAAATAAGATAATTCCCGAAAAGATTTTTATTATTTTCATAATTTTTTCAGAAATTTTATGTTTTATTTTAGTTACTCCGCCAGCCAAAATTAACCACCAAAACAATGATCCAAAAAACACACCAAAGATCATGGTAATCAATCCCAATCCACCCACTGTAAGTCCTCCTATTGATGCAAAAATTGCTACAAACGAAATTATCGTTGCTGGATTTGTTAATGTTAAAAACAAAACCGTAAATACAGTTTTAAAGAAGTGCGAATCTTTTATCTTGGCAGCATTATGTGGAACTTTTTTATAATTTCTAATTTCCTTTATGCCTAAATAAATTAAAAATATTCCACCGATAACTTTTATGTAATTTGTGTAATCAAGTAAAAATTTAGAAATTAAGGCTAAACCTCCTCCAGCAAGAAGTCCGTAGAACGAGTCAGCTAAAGCCGCTCCAAGACCAACAGCAAACCCAGTTTTAAATCCGTAAGATAAAGTATTTTTAATACAAAGAAGACCGATTGGCCCAACTGGCATAGCAATTGAAAAACCAATTAAGAAAGCTTTTAAAAAGATAAGAAGAGACATAAAAATTTGTAATAAAATTAAAAAACAAAAGACCAAATGAGAAAAATCTACGATTGGTTCTGTCGAATTGTTTTTTTCAAAATTACTACAAATTCTATCATTTGCTTTTAAGAGAGAAAAATATTAACGGGTTAACTTCAGTTTGAAGTTTATGATAAAAATAAAAATTTATCAAGGCTTAACTTAGAGTTCGTAAATGAGACAAAGCCGCCAGATGCTATCGGTTGTAGAATTTCGATAAAATGCTTCCGAAGCCTTTATTTTTAAGTGTGTACTTCGCTGAAAAAAGTAAAGCTCAGATAAAAAGTGGTGAGACAAATTCTCCAAATCTCCACATCAGCTTAACCTTGATAAAGGCAATAAAATCAATGGCTTAGAAGCCTAGAGCAATCCAAAAAACTACTTAATGCTCCATTTTTTCTAAAGAAGATGAATTTTTCCAAATCTCCGTTGAGACATCTTTGCTAAAAAAACATCTCTCTAGTTAAGTCCAGCTTAGGTTTGTGTGAATTTTTCCGCGCTAGAAAATGAAGGGAAATTTTGGTTTTCGACTTTACTTTGGAGACCAAAAGTTCGAAAATGAGACAAAATGAACGCCTGCTAGGGGTGGCGGAAGGGGTGAGATTCGAACTCACGGTACGTATGAACGCACGGCAGTTTTCAAGACTGCTGCCTTAAACCACTCGGCCACCCTTCCATAATAAAACTTCTGCCTCTGCACCGGAGGCCACCCTTCCATAATAAAACTTCTGCCTCTGCACCGGAGGCCACCCTTCCACAATAAAACTTCTGCCCCTGCACCGGAGGCCATCCATCCATAAAATGTTTCTTTGATTCCGCAGCCACTTCGCGCCGCTTACGCGAACACTCTGCAACCCCGAAATCAAAAGAGCGGCTCAACCTATTTTTTGAGAAATTTAATTGCAAGATGGCTTAATGGACGTCTCAAAAAAAATTTTAGGAAAGTTTCTGCGAAAGTCCTCCAGCCGCGTTATCCTTGAACGCGTTAGCAATTCGACGATCTCGTTGAGTTTTAGCGATGAACAAAACGAGATCCTCGAAGCCTTTGGCTTCAAGGATGACGGTTGGGGTTGAGGATTTCGCAGCTGCCCATAACTCTTCAACCTCACGCAAAAGCGGTGATGAAAGCCATGCTCTCAATGAAAAAACTCGATCTAAAACAATTGCAAAATGCTTATGAAAAATAACCAAGAACTATCGCGCTTTGAGCTCGAAATCAGCGGCCAGACCGTTTATGCAACTTACAAAATTCTGGGAAGTGTCCTCAACATAAATTACGTCTTCGCGCCACAAGAACTGCGCGGCAGCAGCGCGGCGGGGAAGTTGATGGAGGAAATTGTGCAAGCTGCAAAAAAAGATAAACTTAAAATCAATCCAGTTTGCGGATATGCCGCGGCGTGGCTGCGCAAGCATAAAGAATATCACGATTTGTTGGCCTAAAAACATCCCCTGCCCCACAACTCAAAAAGCGTAAGGTGAAACTTTATGGTTTTCACTGCGACGAAAGCATGAGGTAAAAATGGACTACAAAGAACTCAACGAAGAAAAAAAGAAATCGGACAAACACAAGAGCAAGCTTGTTTCAGGGGGCATACGCAGGCAGGCTCAGCATGACTCAATTTTGTTGTAATGAGATACCGCTAAAAACAAAACGGTGGCGGATGAACTAACAAGGTACTAAACAAACTCTCCTCACAACAACCAAAAATTTTATGAAAAAAATCCTCGTCATCGCCGCAATTTTCGGTCTATTTTCTTGCAGCTACAAAGATCAAAGAATTGCGCTCGACCTATCTTACGACAGCGAAAAATCAAACATTGGTCAGGGAAATAAAATCGCTGTGAAGGTGCTAGATGAAAGGCTGCAGAAAAATTTCATTGGCTCGAAAGAATATTGCGATCACCAAAAAATTCTGATCAAAAACGAACAAAATTTAGCAGAAATCCTTAAGCAAGAACTTGATTTGCAACTTGCGCGAAAAGGATTTGTTGCCGGCAATGACAAGCTGTTGGAACTGCGCATAGAGCGGCTCGAATATAAGGCTTCTTGCAAATATCTGGTTGGAAAATCGGAAGCAAATATCTTGGTTAAAGCAACAATCACTAACAACAAAACTGGTCTTCGCACTAACAGAAGTTTTGAAGTTTCGCAAGATGGAAAACACTTCCTTGTTCCTCTTGCCTCAACGGTTGAAGACAGTATCAACAACATCTTACAAGATAGCGTAAAAGAAATTTTAGGCGACGATTCGCTGCTGAAAAATTAGTAGATTTTTCTTATTGGTTTTGAGCGCGAAAAAAATTGCTCCAAACCTCGATGAATTTATCCACTTCTGCTCTGGTATTTTCCACGCCAAGGCTGACGCGAATTGTATTTTGCGTGTATTGCTCACAAGCCTTCATCGCTTGCAATGTATTTGACCCAACATTGTTTCCATTAGAACATCCAGTGACATCGCTGATACAAATTTTATGACGCGTAAAATCTTCAAGCTGCTGTTTTTTATCTCCGACTCGAAGTCCGATATAGCTTGTATTTGGAAGACGATCAACGGTGTCTGCAAAAAATATAACATCGTCACCGGCAATCGCTTTTAAAGATTTCTCCAAATGCTCGCGCAACAAATTGATCTGCGCATATTTTTCAACATCAATCAAACCGCAAGCCTCAGCAAATCCAGCAATTCCTGCAATGTTGTGTGTTCCGGCACGTTTACAATTTTCTTGTTTTGAGCCGTGAATCAGTGGATTTATTTTCACGCCTTTTTTCACAAATAAAGCTCCAACACCTTGTGGACCACGCATTTTGTGCGATGAAAAAGATGCGAAATCGACATCAAGATTAGCGAGATCAATTTTTATTTTTCCTCCCGCCTGCACCACATCGCTAAAAATCAGCCCGCCAAATTTATGAGTTAAGTGCGCAATTTCTTTCACATTTTGGATTGCGCCAGTTTCGTTATTCGCCAAGCAAACGGTGACGAGAAAATTTTTGTGCTGAAGTTTTTGTAACTTTTTTTCGAGGTCGGCGATGTCCACCAAGCCGCTATTTAAAACGCCAAACTCAATAAATTTTTTGTCATTCGGGCGGCAATAAAAAACTGATGCATGCTCAAGTGGTGACAGAAAAATTACTTCCGCTTCACAGCCAAAAAGCGCCATGTTGTTGGCTTCACTGGCTCCACCAGTAAAAATTAATTCGTAATTTTCGGCGTTAAAAACGCGTTTCACTTTGCGCCTGGATTCTTCCAAAATACTTATCGCTGACTGCCCATGAATATGCGTGGCTGAAGCGCTCAGAGGTAATTTAAAAATCTCACTCATCTTGGCGAAAGCTTCAGGTGCAAGTCTGGTTGTGGCGTTATTATCGAAGTAAATTAATGACATTTTGGCAGCGCATTAAAGTTATGAATAAGCTTCTTCTTGAGTTTCGAAAAAACTTTTCAACAACTCAAATAAGCAAAATCAGAATTCAAAAACTCTAACAAAAAAATGAGAAAAAAAATTTTAATCACCGGCGGAACCGGCTTTATTGGCTTAAAACTTTGTGAAAAACTGCTTTTGCAAAATTGCGAGATCACCGTTTTGACAAGAAAAAAAACTCTTATCAGGCACGATCAAATCAGCTACATCAACGACTTAGACCAAAAAGAATTTGAATATGACATCGTCATAAATCTTTGCGGCGAGCCAATTTCTTGTCGTTGGAGTGAAGGCAAAAAGAAAAAAATTTACGACAGCAGAATCAACATTACTCAAGTCTTAGCAGAGAAAATTATTGGCGCCAAAAGCGCTCCAAGCCTTTTTATCAGCGGCTCGGCGATTGGTTATTATGGCACATCGCCAACACAAATTTTTCAGGAAAAAACTTCGCCAACAAAACAAAATCTTTTTTCTCAAAAACTTTGTTTGGACTGGGAAAAAGCAGCGAAAAAAACCGAAAATGAAACTCGTTTGGTGATCCTGCGAACCGGCGTGGTTATTGGCAAAAACGGCGGCATTATCAAAAAAATGCTTTTGCCATTTAAGCTGGGATTTGGCGGAAAAATTGGAAATGGAAAACAAGCAATCAGCTGGATTCATCTTGAAGACGCGGTTGGCGCAATTCTTCACGTCATCAAAAACGAAGACCTTCGCGGCGCAATAAATCTTTGCTCGCAACTTGATACAACGAATTTGGAATTCTCAAAACAACTTGCAGCGTCGCTTAACCGGCCTTGTTTGATGACGATTCCAGCTTTTGTTATGAAGCTAGTTTACAAAAAAATGGCTGACGAACTTTTGCTTAGCGGACAAAGAGTTTATCCGCGCGTTCTTTTGGAAAGTGGCTTTAAATTCAAATTTGACCAGCTTGCGCAAGCAATTGACGAAGCGGTTAGCTAAAGAGTTGGATAGTCAGTATAACCCTTCTGCGCGCCGCCGTAAAAAGTGCTGCGATCGTATTTGTTGAAGGCAACACCAAGCTCAATTCTTTTTGGCAAATCTGGCGTTGAAATGAAATAGCGACCGAAAGCAACTGCATCAGCTTTGCCTTGTAAAACCGCTTCTTTCGCACTTTCAGCGTTATAGCCGCCAGCAGAAATTAGCTTTCCCGAGAATTTTTTGCCGAAAATTTCTGCAGTATCTGGCGCACTTTCAATGTTGCTGTCTTTGCCGCCAGCCTCGGTTGCTCGCGGTTCAATCAAATCAACAAAAGCAATTTTTCTTTGGCTTAGCTGCTCTAAAACATAAGAAAAAAGCGCAATTGGATCGCTGTCTTTCATGTCGTTAAAAGTTCCGTAAGGCGACAGGCGCACGCCAACAAAATCGGCTCCCCAGACCTTTACAACTTCGTCAACCACTTCGAGCAAAAAGCGCGAACGATTTTCAATTGAGCCGCCGTAATTGTCGCTGCGGTGGTTTGATCCATCCTGCAAAAATTGATCGATTAAATAGCCATTGGCGCCGTGAACCTCAACACCGTCAAAACCCGCTTCTTTAGCGTTTTGCGCGGCTTTTTTGAAATCAGAAATAATCGCTGAAATTTCGTCTAATTCCAAAGCGCGCGGAGTTTCAAAATCTTCTTGTTTCCAATTGGCGGTAAAAGTTTTTCCAGATGGTTTGATGGCTGAAGGCGCAACTGGCAAGGCTGCGTTTGGTTGGTGCGAAGAATGTGAAATTCTGCCAACGTGCCAAAGTTGTAGAATAATTTTTCCTCCAGCGTCGTGAACTGCTTTGGTGACAAGCTTCCAACCTTCAACTTGTTCTGCGGAATAAATTCCTGGAGTTGCCGGATAGCCCTGCCCTTGTTTGGAAACTTGCGTTGCTTCAGAAATAATTAAACCAGCCGAAGCGCGCTGAGCGTAATATGTGGCGTTTAATTCGTAAGGAATGTTGCCCGGCTGTTTACTTCTCATGCGAGTTAGTGGCGCCATGACGATGCGGTTTTTTGCTTCAATTGCGCCGAATTTAATTGGATCGAGAATGCTGGTCATAAATTGTGGAAATAGGGTTATTTAAAGTTTGGTAATTTGCTTGGTTGGATAAACAATCACCCTCACCCCAGCCCTCTCCCCTCAAGGGAGAGGGGGCTTTATCGAGTTTTTGTAAAACTTTGAAGTTAAATAAAACTCGATTGAAACTCCCTCTCCCTTGAGGGGAGAGGGCTGGGGTGAGGGTGAAATTTTTAACCAATTAGCTCACCCTAAAGCTTCTTAAACGAGATGGTCAAAGTGCCAACACGAAAGCCAAATTTGGTCATTGCCGAAACGTTGATCGCGGTTTTTTCATCAACGAGATAAATCCAATCAACCAAAGAAATATCATATTTTTTTCCATCGACATCGATCTTCAAAACATAGTTCATTTTCATGGCGTTGCCATATTGCAAACCCTTCGCTGAGCCTACGGTATCATGGGCTTTGGCGGTAAAATTATTGTCGTCTAAAACTTTAATTTCCCAAGTTCTTTGGTCAGTTTTTCCATCAGAGAAAACAAAATCTTCTTTCAAAACTCCATCATTTCCAACCCAAGAGCCAACCATTTTTACGCTAAAAGTTTTAATCACTTCGCCACTGCGATTTTGCAAAATTCCGTGAGCTTCTAGAGGTCCGTTTAAGTAAGACCTGATGTCAAATTTCGGAGAATTTTTTGTATAGATTTTAGGGTCAATTGATGAAGTGCAACCAAAGATAAATCCAAGTGTCATAAGGCTTATTAAAGTTTTAGTTATTTTCATTTGAGGGAAATTTTTTTGTGAAAAAGATTAAAGAAAAGATCGTTGCCAGCTTAATAAAGCAAGGAAGCAAAGCATAAAAGAATGAGACCATTGCAAGTGAAGAAATGTCAGATGTTTTTCCTGGCGCATAGCCAAAAAACCCAAGGGCCACAAGGCTTCCCGACGCAGCAATCATCAAACTTATTTTTGTCACAAAATTCCACAACGCAAAATAAGACGAGGTTAGAGATTTATTTTGCGCGGTAATTCTGGCCAAAAGAGTTGGTGGCGAAATGAGGTCGGGGCCAAGAAAAAAGCCAGAGAGAAAACATATCAGGTAAAAATATCGCGCACTTTCTTGGTCAAGAAAATAGGCGAAAGAAAAAGTCAAAAATGATCCAGCAATTGATAAAATCCACGTTTTCACCAAGCCAATTCTTAGCGAAACAAAACTCCAAAAAGGCATGAAGCAGCAAGCGCAAAGAAAATAAATTGCTAAAAACCAACCAAGCTCTTTTTCGCGTCCTAAAACGTCGCGAACATAAAAATTAAGATTGGCTGCAGGCAGGCTGACAGCGACTCCGTTGATTAGAAAAATTGCTAGAAGCGCGAGGAATTTTTTGTCTTTAAAAACTGACCCAACAGTTTCGAAGAAGAGTTTTTTTGAGGTCGAATGAATTTCTTCAACGCTCACTTTTCTAAAAAAAACACCAACAGCAATCAGTATGAGAAATGCAAAAATCAGGCTTAAAGCGAAATATGCCGACTTTTGATTAAGTGCAAAAAAATTGGTTAAAATCGCTGGAATGGCGAAGGCCAAAATCATTCCAACAATTCCAAAAGATTCTTTGAGCGAATTAATTTTGAGCCTTTCTTTGTCGCTTTTGGCAGCAAGCGCAATGATTGATTCGAAGTTTATGACCGCCAGGCTGAAGAAAAAATAAGTCAAAGCCAGCGAGACAAAAAACCAAATTATTGCCGCACCCTGCCCCAAATTTTGCGGCGGGTTAAAAACGAAGAAAAAAGACAACGAAAGCAAAAGGCACGCCAGACGAACTATATTTTTACGACTGAAGTTTTTTTGCGCTAACTTGTCGCAGAGCGGCCCAATCAGCGGGTCATAGATTGCATCAATTGTTCGAATTGCAGCTAAAAGAATTCCAATCAAAGCCAAATTTAAACCAAAACTTCGCGCATAAAAATCGGCAATGTTGAGGTAAATTGGAATGCCAACAAAAGCCAAAGGCAGCGCTAAAAAAGACAGAAAAGAAAATTGCAGCGAGGTGTTTTTTCTTTTCACAAACCAAGAATTTTTTTGCTAATTTCTGGATAAGAGCCGCGCAAGTTCAGCCAAATATCTACAAAAAGTCTGGCTAATTTTAAGTCAGAAATTTCACCAACTTTTTGCCCATTATACATCATTAAAACGCCTTTACTTGGCGTAAAAACCGCCAGTTTTTCGTCACCTTTTTTAACCGAATGAAAAATTTTTAGCAGTTGTTCTTGATAGTTTTTTTCTTCTTCTTTGGTTAATTCGTGCAGCTTCTTGATTTCAACAACAGAGCGCTTTGCTAAGTCTTCTCTGTCGAAATTCATGTTATATTTTATTTGAATTGCGAAGGGTTTTTTGTAGGAAAATTCACTATCTGACGACCAAAGCGCAATGTCGTAAACTTTCATTCCAACAAATCTCAACTCAGCTGCGCCAATCTCGGAAGGTTTGGCGAAAACTTTTTGCACTGACGAAGGAATTTCTGCGCCAGAAAAATTGGCGGGAAAAATAGAGAAAAATGCTGCGGCAAAAAAGCTGAAGGCTTGGCGTTTCATGATTTTTTTAACTCAAATTGCACAACGTCAGTTCGTTTAGCGTTAAAGCCCGCAATACAATAACACAGGTAAAAGCGCCACTTGCGAATAAATTCTTCGCCAAATCCTAAATTTTTTATTTCGTTAATTTTGTTGTCAAAACGCTCAAGCCACAGCGCCAGAGTTTTGGCGTAATCAAGACCAAAATCTAACTGACTTTTTACCTCAAAACCATGTTTGGTGGCAAGGTCTTGAATGATTGTTTTTGAAGGCAATACGCCGCCTGGGAAAATATGCTTTTGAATGAAATCGACGCGATTTTTGTAGTCACAAAAAACTTGTTCATCGATGGTAATAATTTGCAAAACCGCCTTTCCGCCTGGCTTCAAAACATCACGCAACACTTCAAAATATCTTTTCCAATACTCTTTTCCAACCGCCTCAAACATCTCAATTGAAACCACGTTTTCGTAAATTTCTTTTTCGTTGCGATAATCTTGCAGTTTGATTTTTAACAAATTCGCAAGCCCAGCTTTTTGCAAACGACTTAAGGCAAATTCGTGTTGTTTTGGCGAGATGGTCAGACAAGTGACGCTTCTGCCGCCAAGAGCTGCCTCAGCCGCAAAACCTCCCCAACCGCAACCAATTTCTAAAACATTTCCTGGGTTAAGTTTCTCAAGAATGTTTTGATATTTTTGTCTTTGCGCGTCAGCGAGTGATAAATTTTTTCCAGCAAAAAGTGCGCTGGAATAAGTCATGGTTTCGTCAAGCCAAAGGCTGTAGAAATCGTTACCAAGGTCATAGTGCGATTGAATGTTTTTTTTGCTGCCGCGTTTGGTATTTTTGCTAAAAAAACTTTTCAAAAAAAGCAGCAAAGCCTTGAATTTCTTAGCATGGAAAAACTCTTCCAGTGCATGAGAATTAATGGTTAAGAAGGTTAAAAGTTGAGCGAGGTCTTCGCTGTCCCACAATTTTTCCATGTAGCTTTCGCCAAAGGCCACATCGCCGCCAGAGATCACTAAATCAATCAGGCGATCATCAAAAATTTTTATATCAGCATCTGGTCCAGGATTTTTTCCGGCAAAAAATTTCACTTCGCCATTTGGCAAAAATAATTTTAAAGAGCCGTGCGTTGCACTTTCCAAGGCTTGCCAGATTAGATCGTAATTTTTCATTTAATTAAAGTAAGTTGAATGGATTTTTGTTTAGGTTTTGCGATGTATTTATTCTTTTTAAGAACCAGCTTCAAGGCTTGATAGTGAATCAAAAAAACAACCTTCAAAGTCATCAAAGGAATTGTAAAAAACTGCAGCAAAAGTTTGGAATTTGAAGGCTTAACTTGGCGGCAAATCACACTGGTTAGAAGATTTTTTTGCTGATCTTCCAAAAGATAATCAATCCAGGCTGCAACTTGTTTTTCGTTGAAAATGAAACGGAATTTATAGCTACCCCTCACTTCAAAAAACGGCGAGACGTGAAACTCTTTTTCCGCCTCAAGCCATTGATTTGGCTGAATTGGCGAGTGGTTGCGATTAAAAACCAGATAGTTGTGATTTTCGCCAAAGGTGTTGTTTACCTCGCATAAAACCGCGATTAAATTTTCTTTAGCATCAAGACAAAACCAGAAGCTAACTGGGTTGAAGACATATCCAAGAACTCTTGGGTGAGCGAATAAAAAAATTCTTTTTGTGGAATCGTTCAAATCATGCTGTGCCAAAATTTTTCTTATCCACACTTCCAAACCAGAGCCATCACGCTTTCCGTGATCTTTTTCGTAAAAACTAAAAAGATTGAAACGATTCAACGACAAAAATTTTGAGCGAATTTCTGCAATTTTTGCGACGTCAAAACAAAGATAAAAAACGCGATAAGAAAAAGAATTTATCGAAGGCTTAAGCCGCTTGTGCCAGACTTTGGCAAGGCAAAGAGAGAAGTTATCTATTTTTGCCATGGCGCCCAAACATCTAGCAAATTCATCGCCGCAATTGCTGAAGAAATTCCATCTTCGTGAAATCCATATTTTTGATAAGCGCCACAGAAATAAATTCGATCCAATCCCTGAACTTTTTTAATTTCGCTTTGCGCCGCAACTGCCTTGGAATCAAAGATTGGATGGTCATAAACAAAACGCGCAAAAACCTTATCTTCGGCGATTTTTTCATTAGGATTTAGCGTCACAAAAAGCGGAAAATTTTTGTCGATATTTTGCAAATTATTCATCCAGTAAGTGACTGAAATTTGATTGGATTCTTTTTCGTTTTTTGAATAAACCCAACTTGCCCAAGCCCTCTTGGCAACTGGCATTAACGATGAATCGCGATGCAGAACTGCCAAGTTTTTTTGATAAGAAAAATTAGAGAAAATTCTGCGCTCTTCTTGATTTGGATTGCTCATAATTTTCAAAACCAAATCGCCGTGAGTGGCAAATAAAACTGAATCAAAAACTTCTTCGCCTTTCGCTGATTTCACCAAAATTCCATCAGCAAGTCTAACAACAGAAATCACTTCGTCATTAAGGCTGACGCTGTCCGATAGCTTAGCGGCGATCTTTTTTACATATTCCACCGATCCACCATTTACCGTGTACCACTGCGGCTGATTTGAAACGCTGAGCAATCCGTGATTTTGAAAAAAACGCACAAAACTTTGTGCTGGATAAGCCAGCATAACTTCAATCGGACAACTCCAAATTGCGCCCGACATTGGCAGCAGATAAAATTTTCTGAAGTAATCGCCCATGCCCAAATCATCAAGAAAGTGGCCCAAGCTGTAGGAGGCTTCGAAAGGCTTTTCCAAAACGTCTTTCGCCTTTTTGTTGAAGGTGACGATGTTGCTTAACATCAGCCAAAATTTTGGATTTAGCGCGTTTTTTAGTTGCGCAAAAACTGTCGATAAATTTGTTCCCGCATATTCAAAACGCCCGCCGTCAATCTTTGCGGCAAAGGACATATTGCTTTTGTCACACTTGACGTTGAGCAGCTCAAAAAACTTTTTTAGATTGGGATAAGTTTGGTGGTTGAAGACAATAAAACCGGTATCAACAGCGATTTTTTTTCCGTCATAATCAACAACAACCGTGTTGGAATGGCCACCAAGATAGTCGTTTTTCTCAAAAAGTTTTACGCGATATTTATCAGCAAGAAAGTAGGCAGCAGAAAGGCCAGAGATTCCTGAGCCAATAACTGCAATTGATTTTTTTGTCACCGGCTTAGGTAATTTTTCTGGTTAGAAGGAAGAAAATTTTGTAGGGAAGAAGTCGTAAAAATTTGAGCAAAAAAGTAAATTTTTTTGGGAAGTGAATTTCAAATTTTTTTGCTCTCAAACCACGACAAATTTCTTTTGCCGCGTCATCGGAAGAAATGATGAAGGGCATCGAAAATTTATTTTGATCGGTGAGCCTAGTTTTAACGAAGCCAGGATTGACAAGGGTTAGAGCGATATTTTTGCTTTTTAGTTCGTGATAAATTCCTTCGCAAAGATTGATCAAAGCAGCTTTAGAAGCGCCATAAGCAAAAGATTTTGGCAACCCCAAATATCCCGCAACGCTGGCAATTACAGCAATGTGACCAGAATTTTGCTTGATCATTTGCGGCACAACCAAATGCAAAAGGTTGAGAAAACCAATCAGGTTCACGTCAATTATTTTCTTAGACATTTCCAAATCAAAATCAGCTGCCGACATTGGCTGGTAAAGGCCTGAGCAAAATAAAACTAAATCAATTTTGCCGAATTCTTCAATGATTTGAGCGAAAGATTTTGTGAAAGAATCAAGGTTTGATACGTCAAGTTGACTGCAAAGAACCCTTCTTTTTTCCAAGGCTGTTTCACTTTTTTGCAGCAAATCTTTTTCAATTTTTTTCAATTTTTCCAAGTCGCGTCCAGAAATGACCAGGTCATAACCTTCATCAAAAAGCTGATGGGACAAGGCTTCGCCTATTCCATAACTTGCGCCAATGATCCAGCAATTTTTCATGTAAGTAATTTTTGTGATTTGTAAAAAGCGATAGCTTACAAAAATAAATTGTCCGCTCGTCGTTGAATAATTTTTTTTAAAAAAATGAAAAAACTAAAATTCCTATTTTTACTATTGGCTTTGCAAGCTTGTCTTATTGGCTCTGGAGAAAATTCAGAAGTTTCTTCAAATCAAAATAACTACTTTCCAAAAGTTTCTGGAATTGACCTTGAAGGCAACAAACAAGAGCTTCCACAAGTTTTTAAAAATGAATTTAATTTAGTTATTGTTGCTTTTAAGCGCGAACAACAAACGCAAGTTGATACGTGGATTAAAGCTGCACAACCAATCCTAGAAAAAAAATCTAATCTGAGTCTTTTTGAAATTCCGCTGATTTATGAACTATCGACCTTCAAAAGATTTTGGGTAAATAACGGCATGCGCTTTGGCATTCCGGATGCAACAGCAAGAAAGCGCACGATCACTGTTTACACCAATCGCGACGAGTTTTTTAAAATTTCCGAAATGAAAGAAGAGCAGATTTACGCTTTGCTAATCGACAAAAACGGAAAAATTTTGTGGCGCAAAGAAGGCGACGCCGATGAGAAAAAAATAAAAGATTTGATGAAAAAAGTTAAGTAGTCGCGCTAGCCGCAATTCTGAAGCCTTCATTACGCCATCAATAATCAAAAAATCAGACGCCAATTATTCACGCAAACGCATAAACTTGACGGTAATTCTATCTTTCTCTCGCGTAATTTCTGGAACGTTTGACGCGTCACTTGGCAGCGACAAAGAATAGTAAAAATTATTTTTCTGATAAGACTCACTTGACCCGGCCACGCCAGATTTTGCGGTGTTTGCCGCAATTGTTAAAATTCTGCCATCAACAGCAATTGAAACGTCATCTTTGTTAAAAGACGAAAAATTTAGCTCATAAATATAAAATTCCTTTTCCTTACGAAGGCTAAGAGAAGTCGAAGAATCTGATTTGGAAAAGTTTTTTTGCGAATCATCGAAGATTTTTTTCATCATTTTGTTCTGCTCTTCGAAAATTTTATTCATGTGCTTTTGCATCGCCTCCATTTCAGAAAAAATTTCCGATCCAAAAAAACTTTTCTCAAAATCACTATGCAAAATTATTTCGCCTTCATCCTTTTTTTCTTTCGAACTTTTAGCATAAGCAAAAGTTGCCAAGGCTCCTAAAACAATGATTGCAGCAACTGCTGTAATTTTTGAAAACAGAAGAGATTTTATTTTTTTCATAACGCAAAATTAGTTTAAATTTTTCGATATTTAAGCTGCCTAGTTGCAACTTAAGAACCACTTAAAGCAAATTTGAGCTCAGGGATTTAGTTATTTTTTTAAATTTTTTTTCAAGACAGCAGGTCAGTAATTCATGCACGCACTTTTTGATTCTTTCGTAAATTTTCTTGTCTCTTTCATCAGTGAAATCGGCTATTTAGGCATCTTTTTGGGCATGTTTTTGGAAAGCACTTTGGTGCCAATTCCAAGCGAACTAATCATGATTCCAGCCGGCATTGCCGCTGCTTCTGGCGCAATTAATCTTTATTTTGCAATCATCATAGGCACGGTTGGAAATGTTTTTGGCGCAATTTTTAGCTATTATTTAGCCGACCTAATTGGCCGTCCCCTGCTCTTAAAAATTGGAAAATATTTTTTCGTGTACGAACAAACAATCGTCAAAATTGAAAAGTTTTTTGAAAAACACGGAAGCGTCTCGATCTTTATTGGGCGCCTCTTGCCTGGGTTTCGTCACTTCATCTCGCTTCCTGCTGGAATTGCAAAAATGAACATAAAAACTTTTATTATTTACACTTCACTTGGATCAACAATCTGGACTTCAGTGCTTGCCATTCTTGGCTTTACCATCAAAGAAAATCAGCAGCTCATCAAAGAAAATCTTCACACAATTGCCTTAATTTCTTTTGGCTTTTGTGCGATAATTATCATCTTTCACATTTTGCTTAAACCAGCACGCAAATAGGAATAGCCGGTCATAACCGTTAAAACCGCTGCTAAAATGAAAAGGGCTTTCGAAGTGAAAACAACGAAACTCACGAGCAGAAATTTCACATCCACTTCCACAAAACCGCCAAGCCAATTGTAAAAAGCATAAGAAGAGCCGCGTTCACCCAAAATCAAACCGGTAATTGCCGTCATCTGCACCATAGTTTTATATTTTGCTAATTTGCTTACCGGAACATTGACGTGAAATTGCGCCAAAAACTCGCGCAGGCCTGAAACAAGGACTTCGCGGCAGATTATCACCAAACCAGGAATCAAAATAAGTAAATCACCATTACTGAAATTTATGAGCATCACAATTGCCACAATCACCAATAATTTATCAGCAATTGGATCAAGGCATTTTCCAAAATTTGACTGCGCTTTCATTGAGCGCGCAAAATAGCCATCAAAATAATCTGTTATCGCTGCAACTGCAAATAGCGCGGCTGCAACGATATTTGCAATCATGTCTTCCATGTAAAAGGCCATGATCAAAATCGGAATTATCGCTAGGCGCGAAATAGTTAAAAAATTCGGCAAATTCTTCATTATTACTGATCTTTTTTTGCAATTACTTCGATTTTCATTTTCGCCTCTTCTAGGCGCTTAGCACAAAATTCTTTCAGCATTGTTCCTTCTTCGTGCAGCTCAATCATTGAATCGAGATTGATTTTTTGTGACGACAAGGTTTCGACAATTTCCTCAAGTCGCGCCAAAGCTTCTTCAAAGCTCATTTTGGCGATTTTTTTCTCAAAATTTTTACTCATTTATTTTAGATATTCGAAAAGCGGAACCTCGCCGCCATCCTGATCTGTAAGACGGATCGGATATTGGCCTGAAAAGCAAGCATCGCAATATTGTGGATTTTTATTGTCGCGCTTGCTGCCAGAAATTGCTCGGTAAAGCCCATCAATTGAGATGTAAGCCAACTTATCTGCCCCAATCATTTTGCGCACTTCTTCGCAAGAAAGGTAAGATGCGACCAAATCTTTTTTGTCCGGCGTATCAACACCGTAAAAACACGGTGAAACTGTTGGTGGCGAAGCTATTAACATATAAACTTCTTTAGCGCCAGCATCGCGCATCATTTGCACAATCTTTTTTGAAGTTGTGCCGCGAACCAAACTATCATCAATTAGCGCCACCCTTTTTCCCTTAATCACCGAAAGGTTGGCATTATGTTTTAACTTCACGCCAAAGTGACGAATTTTGTCGGTTGGTTCAATAAAAGTGCGACCAACATAATGATTACGAATGATGCCAAGCTCAAAAGGAATTTTAGATTCTGCACTATAGCCAATTGCCGCTGGAACCCCTGAATCAGGCACTGGAACCACAACATCGGCATCAATTTTTACTTCACGCGCCAACTCAATGCCGATATTTTTACGCATTTCGTAAACGTTTTTTCCTTCAACCATGCTGTCTGGACGCGCAAAATATACATATTCAAAAACACAGAATTTCGAAGGCTGTTGTGCATATGGGCGCAGTGATTTTACACCAGAATTGTTGAGAAAAACCATTTCGCCATGCTCAACATCGCGCTCAAATTTCGCGCCGATAATGTCGAAAGCACAAGTCTCGGAAGCCACTACCCAGGCATCACCTAAGCGTCCAAGCGAAAGTGGACGAACGCCATAAGCGTCGCGAAGTGCGTAGATTCCGTCTTTGTGAATTATGACCAAAGAAAACGCGCCTTCAATTTGCGAAGTCGCATCAACAATTTTTTCGCTAAGAGTTGGCTTCTGGCTTAGAGCGATAAGGTGTATGATCACCTCGGTATCCATCGTCGATTGAAAAATCGCACCGCGCTCAATGAGTTTATTACGCAGCAAAGTTGCGTTGGTTAAATTTCCGTTATGCGCCAAAGCAAGAAAGCCGCAAGCAAGCTGGGCATAGATCGGCTGAATGTTGCGTGCCGTTTTTTTTCCCGCAGTTGAATAACGCACATGGCCAATTGCCGAAGTGCCTTCAAGCTTTTTTACTACACGCTGAGAGGTAAAATGATCTGCAACTAAACCTTCGGCAAAATGCGCTGAAAAACTCTCGCCCATCATTGTCACAATGCCCGCTGCTTCTTGCCCGCGGTGCTGCAACGCATGCAGCCCCAACGCCGTATTAACAGCGGCTTCTTGCGATCCATGAATTGCAAAAATTCCGCATTCTTCGTGTAATTTATCGAACATAATCCTGATTTATTTTTCTATTGTACGCTGTCGTAGTTGCTACGCGACATGAGGTATTTGTAAACAATCAAGTTTTCCATGATGCGCTGAACATAATTGCGCGTTTCTGAATAAGTAATCAGCTCAATCCAATCCACAACTTTATCAAGATCGTCAACCTTGCGCGGATCGTAAAATTCATTGATCCAGCGTTGTGTAGCGTTTGGACCAGCATTATAAGAGGCAATAGCCAGCATTTCCGAACCATTAAAACGATCGATTAACTTTTTGATGTAATGCGAACCAAGGCGAATGTTGTAAGAGATATCAGTCGCCAATTTCTTTTTGTCGTAAGGAATCGAGATCTCTTTTGCCACCAGCTTCGCCGTATCTGGCATTAATTGCATAAAACCAAGCGCGCCAACTTGACTTACCGCCGTAGGCGCAAAGCCACTTTCTTGTTTAATGATTGCATGAACCAGCGGCGCATATTCGTCATTCATCACTTCACGCACAATTTGGAATTTATCGCGAATAAAGAAAACGTTACGCCTTGCCGCAACGCGTGAAATTTTTGCGTCAAGTTGACGATCGGAAATTTCATTAATGATCTTCATGATCACGCCAATCTGACCATCGGTTGGAGCCGTATTCACCAACCACTCAAAAATTTTCTCAGAATTTCCACGATCGCCAATCATCGCCATTAAATAAGCCATTTGAGCGGCGCGCGATTCAGAAATTTTTGATAGATCACGGCCAGTAATATCGGGGTCTTTTGGTAAAATGATGTCGTCTTGCGCCCCAGCATAATCAAGAGCGCGATGCTTGTGAATCGCCAGCTGGCCATAGAAAAAAATTGGATATTTCGCCGACATTTTATACCACTCAATTGCCTGACTTCTGCTGCCCATCGCTTCTGAGGCCATCGCTAACCAATAAGTTGCACGCGCCAAGGTGACAGGCTGTGAAACGTTTTGATAAAGATTTTGAAAATGAACGTAAGCAACTTTTGGCTCATCCATAAAACGCAGCGCAATCCATCCTGCGGTCCATTGCGCCTCCCAAAAATCGCTAGAATTTTTTGGCAAACCATGTTCGGAAATCAACTTGTAAGCCAGTTTATAGTTTTTCTGCTTCAAAGCTTCACGACCATAAAGTCTGCGCAAACTCCACCATTTTTGTGCAAATTTTGAACTTGATGGCAAAGACATCATTACTTCCATCAAATCATCAAGATTGTCGTTAGCCTTATACCAAAGCACCCGGTAGTAAGACAAACACTCGTTGCCACGAAATTTTCTTGGCACGCCGTAAATAATTTTGTCGATGTATTTTGGCGAATTTTGCAGCTCAATTATTGCCTCAAACAGCTTTTTTTCGTCTTCAGAAATGAAGTTAAAAATGCGCCTAGCTTCTTCTTTTTTGCCGCGCCAAAGCAGGTTTTCGATACGTGCAAAATGATTTTCTTCAGTAAGTTGCGTACCATATTTTACCAAAAACTCTTTCTCTTCTTCGATAGAAAAATCTTCATCAATCCAAATTTCGGCGATAGATTTTTGCACATCAACTCGCCCTTCTTCCTTCTGATTTTCGCTGATTTTTGCGCTAGAAAGATAATCGATTTTTGACTGAGTTAAATAAATTTTTGATTCTTTGCTTTCGGCGGGAATTGAGGTAAAATAAGGCTGCGCAACTTGATATGGCACATTATTTGCAATCGCCACACGCTCAACATTTCTCTTTAATTCTTCGATATTTGGAAAGAACGGGTTATCAGCAACAAAGCGAGAAATGTCGCTAAATGACGCCGATTTAGCATCAATTTTTACGCTAAATCTTTTCCACAAAACTAACTCTTGCAGCGTTTCACCAAAAACATCTTTACCATTTTTTTGGCTTAATTTTTCAGCAATCGATTGAGCCCGCGCCTTGTTGAAGCTGTAGCTCTTATTTGGTAAATCGTTGTAAAATTCTTTAATCTGCGCGATATCTTGTGCACTTAATTCTTGCCAAAGTTTTTTCGACAATGGCTCAACATTTTTTGCAAAAGATTTTGTTGAAAACAAAAAAAACGAAAACGCCAAAAGCAGCGTTAATACTAACCTGAAGACGTTTTCGTTTCTTTGCACTGTTTTCACGAATTTATGATTTTAACTATTCGCAAATTTCGTAACCAGCGAAGAAAAATGCGACTTCATTTTTAGCATTTTCCAAACTGTCAGAACCATGAACAGAATTGGCTTCAATTGAAAGCGCAAATTCTTTACGAATCGTTCCAGCATCAGCATTGGCAGGATTAGTTGCGCCCATGATTTCACGATTTTTTGCTACAGCATTTTCGCCTTTCAGCGCTTGCACAACAACTGGTCCAGAAATCATAAACTTCACCAAATCATTGAAAAAAGGACGTTCGCGATGCACAGCGTAAAATTCTTGCGCAGTTTTTTCAGAAAGTTGAATGCGTTTTTGAGCCACGATTTTTAAGCCTGCAGCCTCAAATTTAGCGTTAATTTTTCCGGTTAAATTTCTTTGTGTCGCATCAGGTTTGATAATCGACAAAGTGGTTTCGATAGCCATTTTTTATAAGTTTTGAAGTTTTAGAGAGGGGCAAAAAATCTCTAGCCGCATAGCTTTTTGTCAAGTCAAAAGCCTACCTTGCTTTTGGTGTTATGGCTTTCTAAATCGGCACTGAATCTCAATTTTTTTCCTGCAAAAAAATGTCAAAAAATCAGCTGAATATCGAAGAACTGTTTTCTTTGATTAAAGAAAAAATCGCTGCCAAAGAAAATAATTCTTACACTAATAAACTAGCGCAATCTGGCCTTGAGCTTATTGCGCGTAAGGTTGGCGAAGAAGCTGTAGAAGTAGTTGTTGCAGCTTTCGCTCACGAAAAAAACCCCTGCGAAAAAACCCGCCAAGAATTAGTCGGCGAAGTTTGCGACCTATATTACCACAGCTTGGTATTGCTAGCTTCGCAAGGAATTGAACTTGAAGAAATTTCGAAAGAATTTGCCAAAAGAAATCAAAAACAATGACCTTACCAATCCTCACCAATTCAGCGATAGAACGCATCGAAGAGATAAGACAAAAAGCGGAAAATGTTGAAAAATTTTTGCGCATTTCAGTTTCTGGCGGCGGCTGTAGTGGATTTCAATATCTCTTCGAACTAGACAATAAAAGGCTTGAGGGCGATGTGTTAATTCTTGAAAAAAATTCAAAAATTATCGCCTCAACCGACGAAACTTCTTTACCATTTTTAAGTGGCGCCGAAATTGATTTTGTCAAAGAGCTCGGCGCTTCTTATTTCAAAGTCAACAACCCCAACGCTACAGCCAAATGTGGCTGCGGCTCGTCTTTCTCAATTTAAATGAAATCTTTTCAGCAAATTATTTTTCAGCTTCAAGAATTTTGGGCAAAGCAAGGTTGTGCAATCTTACAGCCAATTGATTTAGAGGTCGGTGCTGGAACCCTTCACCCCGCAACCGTTTTGCGCGCTCTTGGCAAAAAACCGTGGAAAGCCGCTTATGTTCAACCATGCCGCAGGCCAACAGATGCAAGATTTGCACAAAATCCAAACCGCTTGAGCCACTACTACCAATTTCAGGTTTTACTCAAACCAGCGCCAAAAAATATCAAAGACCTATATTTACAAAGCCTTGATTTGATTGGTCTTAACACCAAAGAAAATGACGTTCGTTTTGTCGAAGATGATTGGGAAAATCCATCGGTTGGCGCTTCTGGCCTGGGCTGGGAGATTTGGTTCAACGGCATGGAAATTTCACAATTCACTTACATGCAACAAGTTGGTGGAATTTCTTGCGACCTAATTTCTGGCGAAATCACTTACGGCCTTGAGCGCATCGCCATGCATATTCAAGGCGTTGAATCAATTTTTGACATTAATTGGAACGGAAAAGACGGCAACGAAAAAATTACTTACAGCGACGTTTTTAAACAAAGCGAAATCGAGAATTCATCCTTCATTCTTGAGGCTTCCGACGTAAAAATTTTGCTTAAAAATTTCGCTGAATGCGAAGCACAATCGCAAATTTTATCCGAAAAAAAATTGGCAATTCCTGCTTACGAACAAGCACTTAAAGCCAGTCATTTACTTAATTTACTTGATGCACGCGGCGCAATCTCGGTCAACGAGCGCGCCTCTTACATCGGTCGTGTTCGAAATCTAGTCAAAGCAGCTTGCGAGCTGGTTGCGACGCAATAATAATTTACCCTAATAAATATAAAAAAATATGCAAAACGAAACCTTCTCTTCGCTTGAACAAGTAATTTTTTTCCTAAACCAAATTCCTTGTTTTGGACTCATAGTTGCTACTTTCTTCCTCTTTTTTGCCTATAAAAAATTTCCTCTTTACGCGCATCTTCTTCTCTTTGCTGCATATTTTTTAAAACTAAATCCAAGCGAAAATTTTTGGATCACTTACGCCATCATCGCTTCTATTTTTGGACTTCCACAGCTTCGCACTCACCTCATTTCAAAGCCGTTAATTCTCTTAATTAAAAAACTGGGACTGCTGCCAAAAATTTCTGAAACCGAAAAAATTGCTTTGACCTCGGGCACTATCTGGGTTGATGGCGAGCTTTTTTCGGGCAATCCAAATTTCAAAAAAATCTTCGCCGAGAAATATCCAAAACTCAGCGTCGAAGAAAAAAATTTCTTGGATAACGAAACTGAAGAACTTTGTAAAATTTGCGTAGACTATGATGTTCAGCGCCTTCGTGACCTTCCTGAAAATGTTTGGGAATTTTTGCGCAAGAAAAAATTCTTCGGAATCATAATTCCAAAAGAGTTTGGCGGCCTTGGATTTTCAGCCTTCGCCCACAGCTGTATCATCGAAAAACTTTCTTCGCGCTCGGTTCCTTTGGCAATTACTGCCATGGTTCCAAACTCGCTTGGACCTGCGGAATTGCTGCTTCACTATGGAACTAAAGACCAACAAAATTATTACCTCCCTCGCCTTGCTGACGGCCGCGAACTTCCTTGCTTTGCGCTCACCGAACCCACAGCTGGCTCAGACGCCACCTCGATTGTTTCTAACGGCGAACTCTTCAAAGACCATAAAGGCGACATCAAAATTCGTCTAAATTGGAATAAACGCTACATAACGCTTGGTGCCTATGCAACCGTAATTGGCGTGGCTTTTCAACTGCGTGATCCGCAAAAACTTCTCTTCCAAAACGAAGATGTTGGTATTACTTGCGCACTAATTCCAAACACAACTCCTGGCGTCATTCAAGGCCGCAGACATGATCCACTTGCCACACCATTCGTGAATTCTCCACTTAACGGTAAAGACGTTGTTATTGGTCTTGATGCAATAATTGGCGCTGAGGCAGGCCTTGGCAAAGGCTGGAAAATGCTGATGGAATGCCTTGCGGCAGGCCGCGGAATTTCGCTTCCATCAACTTCAAGCGGCGGCTCAAAAATGGTTGCTCGCGCAGTTAGCGCCTACAGCGCCTTACGCGAACAATTTGGCACTGCTGTTGGAAAATTTGAAGGAATTGAAGAAGTTTTGGCCCGCATCGCTTCGCGCACTTATGCTCTTGATGCTATGCGCCGCTTCACTGCCGGCTCAGTTGATTCTGGTGCAAAACCGGCGGTAATCACGGCAATTGCCAAATATCACGCCACCGAAATGTTTCGCCAAAATATCAATGACGGCATGGATATTTTGGGTGGCCGCGCCATCATCCGCGGGCCACGCAACCTTCTTGCTAACGCTTATTTTTCGACGCCAATTTCAATTACAGTTGAAGGCGCAAACATTATGACACGAAGCCTGATCCACTTCGGACAAGGCGCAATCATGTGTCATCCTTACGCTTACAAAGAAATTTCTGCGCTTGAAAAAAATGATGCAAAAGCCTTCGACTCGGCATTTTTCGCCCATGTTGGCCATTTATTCAGCAATCTGGCGCGCTCAATTTTCCTTTCACTTACTCGCGGACATTTACACAAACCTTTAGAATCAGGGCTTGTAGCAACTTATGAGCGAAAAATTTCTTGGTGCTCTGCAACTTTTGCTTTACTTGCCGACTTCGCTTTAGCGCGCTTTGGCGGCAATTTGAAACGTATGGAAAAAATCAACGGACGTTTTGGTGATGTGCTTTCAGCGATGTATTTAAGCACCTGTATCTTGAAGCGATTCCAAGATAATGGCTGCAAAAAAGATGAAGAAGCAATTGCTATTCACGCCCTAAAAGAGCAGCTGGGTAAAGCGCAAATTGCTCTTGAAGGACTTTATCAAAACATCTTTCCAGGCCTTGGAAGATTCATTTTATTTCCTTTTGCAATCTGGGCGCGGATCAATGCCTTCGTATGTCCAGCCAGTGATGCCTTGGGTCATAAAGTTGTGAAAAATTTCATCAAAAATTCTGAACTTCGCGACGAACTCACCAACGGAATTTACATTTCACGCGACAAAACCGACAATTTGGGCCGCCTAGAAAATGCTTTGCTTTTACAAGAGAAAGCGCAAAAAGCACGGGACAAAATCAAGGATGCAATCAAGACCAGACTACTTCCACGCGAAAGAGTGGAAAATTTGATCGAAGAAGCTTTTACAAAATCAGTAATTAATCTCGAAGAAAAACAGCAGCTTCAAACCGCTGCCACAGAAGTTCTAGACGCGATGCAGGTTGATGAATATAGCCTTGAGGACTATAAAAAAATATAAACAAACGATGAATCTAAATTTACAAAAACACCGTCAAGACTTGCTGTTTCTGCCCTTAGGTGGCGCGAACGAAATTGGCATGAACCTCAATTTATACCACTATAACGGTAAATGGCTGATGGTTGATTGCGGCGTTGGTTTCGCTTACAACGTCCCTGGTGTAGACATGATGACGCCAGATATCTCCTTCATTAAAGCCAATCGCCACAACCTCGTTGGCATAGTCTTGACCCATATCCACGAAGATCACATGGGCGCCGTGCAGCATTTGTGGAAGGAACTTGAGGTTCCAATTTATGCCACAAATTTCGGCGCGCATTTTCTGCGTACAAAACTTGCTGAATATAAAATGGATCGCGAAGTGCCAATCAACATCATCAGCGGCGATTCCAGGCTCAAACTTTCTCCATTTGACATCGAATTTATCGGACTAACGCACTCAGTTCCCGAGATGCAGGCACTGATGATTCGCACTCCAAAAGCCAACGTACTTCACACTGGGGATTGGAAATTTGATCCAGACCCAGTTATTGGAAATGTGTCAGAAAAAGACCTTATTCGCAAATATGGGGACCTTGGAGAAATTGATGCGGTCATTTGCGACTCAACAAACGCCCTATCTGAAGGCCACTCTTCTTCAGAAGGTGATTTATACAAATCGCTCAAAGCCTTAATTGCCGGACGTCAAGGTCTGGTTGGTGTCACAACTTTCGCTTCAAATATCGCCCGCGTTCACACAATTGCGCGCATCGCCAAAGAAGTTGGGCGTAAGGTTGTGTTAGCTGGATTCTCGCTACACCGCCTTCATGAAGTGGGCAGAAAAAGTGGATATTTCACAGAAAATTTTGACTTCATTTCCGATCGCGAAATGAAATTTTATAACAAAAACGAAGTTCTAGTAATTGCCACGGGATGCCAAGGAGAGCCAATGGCGGCAGCGCGCAAAATTGCAACCGACATGCATCCGTCAATTCGTTTTACCAAAGGTGATTTGATGATTTTTTCATCAAAAATTATCCCAGGAAATGAGAAGAAAATTTTCGAACTTTTTGATGAGCTCGCCAAAAAACAAATCGATGTGATGACTGAAAAAGATCACTTCGTGCACGTTTCTGGCCACCCGTCACAAGATGAGTTGCGCGAAATGTATGCGTTGGCGCGACCAAAAATTGCCATTCCAGTTCACGGCGAATTTTTGCACACAAAAGCTCACACCGAACTTGCGCGCGAATGCGGAGTTGCTCGCACCATCCAAATTGAAAATGGCATGGCTGTTCGAATTGATCGCGACAATCTTGGTGCTTGTGAAAAAGTTGGCTTCGTTAAAAGCGGCTATTTCGGCGTTGACGGAAAACAGCTGCTTGACTTGCAAGGCGAAGTGATTCGCGAACGCAAAAAACTACAATTTGCGGGGATCATCAATATCTCGCTTGTGGTGGATGAATCGCTCAAAATTTTATCGTCTCCACGCATTGTCTCTGTTGGTTCCTATGACCTTCGTAATGACGAAGATGCAGAGGATTTACTTCACAAAGAAATCGAATTTTTCCTCAAAAATAAAGCGAAGGAACTTGGCCTTGGCGGCGGTTTCGGCCTGTCTTTTTTGAAGAAGAAAAAGAAAGGAAAAAAATTCAACGATTCAAAAGTTGCTGCTGAAATTGAAAAAGGCCTGCGCTCGAAATTGCTAAAAATCTTCGAAGACTTGATGGGCAAAAGACCTGCTGTGGAAATCGCCGTTCACATCATCTAACGCATAAAACATTCCTATGACCACCATTGCCTTCATTGGAATGTCGTTGGTTTGGAGCTTCAGCTGGTTTGCCATGAAGCTGCAAGCTGATTCATTTTTGCCCGGCGAAATTTCTGTTTTTTATCGCTTCGCTTTGAGCTCGCTTGCCATGTTTGCTTTATGCGTAATTGCTAAGCAGCGTTTGGTTTTGCGCAAAAAAGAAATTCCTTATTTTGCGGCAATTGGCCTGAGCAATTTTTGCCTCAATTTCTTGATTGGTTATTACGCCGTAAAAATGCTGCCAAGCGGTGTGGTTGCTGTCACCTTCAGCCTTTCAATTATCACTTCTGAAATAATTTCAAGCTTTGTTGACGGCAGAAAAATCGAGAAAAAAGTTTTACTAAGCAGCTTAATTGGCTTTATTGGTTTGGGATTTTTTATTTTGCCAACAATCGATTTTTCGCAAAAACTCAACACCGCGCAAACCTTGACTGGCTTTGCTTTGTCGCTGACCATGATGGTAATTTTTTCAACCGGGAATGTTTTGGTTGGAAAAAATAAAAGAATAAATTCCACACCACTTTACACCACAATTGCTTACGGCTCGGGCTTTGGCAGCCTTTATCTTTTGCTCATCAACCTTGCGCGCGGCAACAAATTTGCCTTTGATTTTTCTGCGCAATACGTCTTCTCGCTGCTTTACCTCATAATTTTTGCCACAGTGATTGCTTTCATTTGCCTTTTTTATCTTATCCAGAAAATCGGCAGCGCCAAAGCAAATTACACTGCGCTGGTCTATCCAGCCATCGCACTGCTGGTTTCAGCGCATTTTGAAAATTTTTCGCTTAACATTTTTAACGCGGTTGGATTTTTTATGATCCTTTCTGCGCTTGTCATCGAATTCATGCCAAAAAATTTCCGCCTCTTCAAATGACTGTAAAACCTGAACTCAAAATCATCGCCGACCATCTTCGTTCTTCGTCTTTTTTAATCGCTGATGGCATTTTGCCAAGCAATGAAGGACGTGGCTATGTTCTTCGCCGCATCATGCGCCGCGCCATGCGCCAGCTGCACAAACTTGGCGCCAAAGAAGCGTCGATGTATAGGCTTGTGGATGCGCTGATTGCCGAAATGGGCGCCGCTTATCCAGAGCTGGCCAGAGCTCGCGTCGTGATTGTTGAGACGCTAAAAAATGAAGAAGAAAAATTTCGCGAAACGCTAGAAAAAGGTTTGAAAATTTTGGACGAAGAAATCGCCCAAACAAAAAATAAAATCTTCTCTGGAGCCGCCGCTTTCAAGCTTTACGACACTTACGGATTTCCACTCGATTTAACGCAAGATATTCTCAAAGAAAAAAATCTCGAAGTCGACGTTGCGGCTTTCAACACTGAAATGGAAGCGCAGCGCGAGCGCGCCAGAAAAAGCTGGACCGGCTCTGGTGAGGTGGCACAAGATAATTTGTTTTTTGAGCTCAAAGATAAATTCGGTGAAACGAAATTTCTTGGCTACGACGCGCTCAGTGCCAAAGCAAAAATCCTTGAAATTCTTCCTAAACAAAAAGCAATCATCCTCAACCAAACGCCATTTTACGCAACTTCCGGCGGTCAAGTTGGTGATGATGGCGAGATCGCTGCTGCAGGCGGATTTGCAAAAATTTCTGAAACAAAAAAATTCGCCGGAAATTTATTCGTCCATTTTTTTGAAGAAATTTCAGGAGAGCTAAGAGTTGGTGATGAAGTTGAAGCAAAAGTTGATGCTAAAAGCCGCGCTGCTCGCGCCGCCAATCACTCGGCTACACATTTAATGCACAAGGCGCTGAAAGAAGTTTTGGGCAATTCTGTTTCACAAAAAGGTTCCAATGTCGATGTCGATTCATTCACTTTCGATTTCAACTTGAACCGCGGCATGAGCGCAGAAGAAATTGTGAAAGTTGAGGATTTGGTAAATTCTTACATCCGCCAAAATTCTGCCGTAGAAACAAAATTAATGCCAATTGAAAAAGCCCGCGAAAGCGGCGCTGAAGCGCTTTTTGGCGAAAAATATGATGCGCAAGTTCGCGTTGTTTCCATGTCGCCATCAATTGAACTTTGCGGCGGAACGCACGTTAAAGCGACTGGCAATATCGGTGTTTTTAAAATAAGTGCAGAGTACGGAGTTGCCTCAGGAGTAAGGAGGATATTTGCTAGAACTGGAGAATGGGTGTTTCACGAACTGCGTTTGCAGCAAGAAGAAAGTGAAAAAGAAGCCTTAAAACTCTTTGAACAATTAAAGAAAAAAGACAAGGAAATTGAGCGGCTGAAAAAAGAAATTCTGCTCGCAAGCCTTGATGGTCTTGCTTCAATCAAAATTGGTGAGGTTAATTTACTGGCAAAAACTTTTGACGAAGTTGAAGCAAAAGATTTACGCGAAATTGCCAATGAACTCAAAAGCCGCGCTGAATTTAGCACCTCACATATCTTCGCACTTTTTGGTACAAAAGACGAAAAAGTTGCGGTATGCGTTGCGGTTTCAAATGATCTGCAAAACAAATTCGACGCCGCAAAATTAATCGCTCCAGCAATCGAAGCAGTTGGCGGAAAAGGCGGCGGCGGAAAAAAAGATTTAGCGATGGGCGGCGGAACCAATGCTGCGGGGATTTCGACGGCGATTCACAACTTAGAAAGCTTACTGCAATAACGCAGATTGCTTGGGCAGGGTTTGTTAATTCAAATCCAAAACGTTCATACTAAACTTTTCACAAGTTTGGAGTTTGAAATTTGCATGAACGTCCAGGCGGCATTACAAATGCCGCCTGAGCGGATGTTTGCAACAGTATGCAATCACTCCTAGCACAAAAAAATAAAATTTTATTGCGGATGCGCGAATTTACTTCGCGCGTAGCAATTCCTAATAACCTAAAAATTTCACAGAAATTTTTACATGAAAAAATACTTCGGAACAGACGGAATTCGCGGCACGGCGAATAAATTTCCAATGACAGCGGAAATTGCGCTTAAAGTTGGCATGGCTGTGGGCGCAAAATTTACTGACGGCAATCATCGCCATCGTGTGGTGATTGGAAAAGACACGCGCCTTTCTGGTTATGTTGTTGAACCCGCCCTCACCGCTGGGCTTGCAGCTGTTGGCATGGACGTGTTTTTGGTTGGACCGGTTCCAACTCCGGCAGTGTCGATGCTGACTAAGTCAATGCGTGCTGACATTGGAATTATGATCTCGGCTTCGCACAATCCTTATCACGATAATGGCATAAAAATTTTCAAGCGCGACGGGCATAAATTAAGCGACGAATTGGAAAAAGAAATTGAGCAGCTAATTGATGGCGACATCACGCCTTTCTTGGCTTCGCCGCAAAATCTTGGTCGTGTAAAAAGACTTGATGACGCGGCAAATCGCTACATCGAATTCGTTAAAAATTCTTTCCCGAAAGATAAAAATTTGAATGGCTTAAAAATCGTCGTTGATTGCGCCAACGGCGCTTCTTACAGCATCGCGCCAAAAATTTTCTGGGAGCTTGGTGCGGAAGTAATTGAAATTGGCACCAATCCTGACGGTTTTAACATTAATGAAAAATGCGGCTCAACTCACCTTGAAGCGCTCTGCGCCAAGGTTCTTGAGGTTAAGGCTGATATTGGAATTGCTTTAGATGGCGATGCTGATCGTTTGGCAATTGTTGACGAAAAAGGCCAAGTTGTTGCTGGCGATAAGCTAATTGCCTTGATTGCCGAAAAATTGCACGACCAAGGTGATCTTGAAAAAGACACGGTGGTGATCACGCAAATGTCAAATTTGGCGTTGGAAAATTATCTAAATTATTTTGGCGTTTCCACCGTGCGCACGCAAGTGGGTGACCGTTATGTGCTCGAAGAAATGCGCAAAAACGGCTATAATTTTGGCGGCGAACAATCTGGGCATATTGTGTTGTCGAACTATTCAACAACAGGTGATGGACTTGTTGCCGCACTGCAGGTTTTGGCAGTTATTTGCGATAATAAAAAACCAGCGAGCGAAGCAACGAACTTATTTGAGCTATTTCCGCAAGTTTTAAAAAATACACGTTTTGATGCAGCGAAAAAAAATCCGCTTGAAGATGAAAAGGTAAAAAAATTCATCGAAGAAAAATCGCGCGAGCTTGCCGCTGATGGGCGCGTGCTGGTTAGAAAATCTGGCACCGAAAATTTAATTCGCGTGATGATTGAGGGAAAAGACGAAGCAAAAATTAATAAAATTGCCGACGAAATTATTGCCACAATCAACTCTTAGCGTTTCAAGCGAATCGACAAAGCAAGTAAGGCCGAGCCAAAAACCGCTGACAATGCTGATCCAATAAGCACCGCCGATTTTGCATAATTAAAGAGGAAGCTATCATTCTCAAATCCCAGAGCGCCAATGAACAAACTCATGGTAAAGCCAATACCGGTGAGCATGGCAATTGCATAAAATTGCATCCAATTCACGCCGCGCGGCAGACTGACTAGGCCGCAACGAATTGCCACAAAGCTGAAGAGAAATACACCAAGTTGCTTGCCTAAAAATAGCCCAACGATAATTCCAAGCGCCAAAGAACTTTCCAAAATTGCGTTAAGTGAAAGATATTGCAAAGCCACACCGGCGTTGGCGAAAGCAAATACTGGTAGAATCGCAAAATTTACCAATGGCGATAGTTTGTGAGCAAAATTTTCGAGGAAATTTTCGTTGCGAATTTTCAACGGAATGAAGGCGCCAACAATTACCCCAGCAACTGATGGGTGAATTCCAGAACGCAAAAATGACAGCCACAAAGCTGCACCAAGCAATAAGTAAGGAAGAATTTTGTTCATTTTCTGCTTAGATAAAAACCAAAGCAAAAACATCACAAGCCCACTAAAGACAAGGCTTACAACCTTGATGTCATGCGAGTAAAAAATCGCAATAATTACAATTGCAATCAGATCATCAATCACTGCCAAGGCGATGAGAAAAACTTTTGCTGATTTGGAAATTTTATCACCAAATAAACAGATGATTCCGTAAGCAAAAGCAATGTCAGTTGCGCAAGGGATGGCAATTCCTGGAAAATGTTGCGGCTCGGTTTTGGTGATAAAATAAAAAATCAACGCCGGAACTATAACGCCACCAAGTGCTGCAATTGCTGGCGCCATGAGTTTTGACTTTGTTGAAAGATCGCCAACCATTACTTCTTTTTTTAGCTCAAGCCCCATCAACAAAAAGAAGGCGGCCATTAGTCCATCATTGATCCAATCACGTAAAGTAAGTTCTTTTGTCTGCAAAATTTCGCCAAATTTCAGCGGCGAAGTGGTAAAGAAAATTTTTTGATAAAAATCAGCACCGCCAAAATTTACGACAAGCAATGCAGCAAGGGCTGAAAGCAGCAGCAGAGATCCTCCTGCAACATCGGAAACAAAAAAGTTTTTCAGCGTTTTTTTCATCATAAGAAAAACTAAAATTTAGAAAATTGATTTAAGTTGAACTTCCAACGAATATAGTCACAGAGCAGAACGCGCGACAAAAGGAAATCGTCAGCTTTAATGAAAAAGTATTTCTTATCGAGCAAATCAAACTCGATTTGATAGATTATACGAAAAAGATTGTCTCGCGCCGGCAACGCGCCGCTTCTTAGCATGATGCTGTGGTAAGGCTCGTCGCGATAGTAAATTTTACTGTGCGTATTTCCATCAAGCACCAAAAAATCGGCGATTGTTTTTTCAAACATTTTGTGGTCATCAAAAGGTGCGCTGAGAAATTCCATTTCTTCTTCAAGAACTTCGAACAACTGCAGACGTATCTTGGCAGATTTTTCATCCTTTTGATCCATGAAATAACTAATCTGCGAGATTTTGTAAAAATGGAGCGGCGCTTTCGAATCAAAGGACGGAAGCAAGAAGGTTGGTTTAGGAAAATAGAATGGCGCCTTGGTTAAATCAAAATCAGTTAGAAAGTATTTAGCACCGCTAGCGTTAATGTTTTCAAGGGTTGACCACATATTTCCAACCGGCAAATGCGAAAGAAAATTGAGACAAAAAACTAGATCTACTTTCGGCAAAGTTTCGTTGCTGGCGTCAAGATCGAGAAAAATTTTATGGCAATCGCCACGGAAATGCTGACGGTTTTGTTCAATCAAGTTTTGGCGAAGATCGATGCCAAAATAAGTTAAGTTGCCATTTCCCGCTAGATTTTTTTCTACTTCAAATGGCTTGCCGCATTGAATATCAAGCAGCGAACTGATATTTGAGAAAATTTCTATAATTGAATTAAGGTGGCGTTTTTTACTCATCAATTTTGGCAAAAATTTCTTTGACTTCGCTTTTTGTTAAGACGGGATCCCATAGAGAGAATACTGACTTCTTCGCCCTTTCGCGAAAAAGAATTTTTTTAAAATCAACACCAGAAAATCTTTCGTAATCGCGTAAAGTTCGAACTGAGCCAAAACCATATTTTTCAAGTTCGCACAAAACCTCTTCATCGTCACAACTAACGGTTCCAAATAAATGGCGAACTCTTTTTTTGCCATCGGCGCTTAGCTTTTTGTAGTCGCAAACATCGTGATCAGCAATTTTTCTGTAGCATTTTCTGTCATTGTCGTCACGAAATAAATGCGAAACCACGTATTTATGCGGCACAAAAATATCCCAACCAGAAGTCCAAATGCGCGCCGACATGGCAATTTCTTCGCCTAAAAAATAAATATGAGGATCGTAAGGAATTTCTTCGATTATTTTTGCGCTGGAGAAGCAAAAATGCATTGAAACGAAAGCGGCAAGAAGTGGCTGCACAATCTTGATTGGCGTGCTACCATGCATTTTTACTAGCTCATCTTCAACTTTAGCATAAGTCGAAGACACAATTTTCACTTCACCATGCTTAATTGTGTAAGGCGCCACATAAGTGCTCAGCGCAGGCTTTGCCACACCTTGCTCAATTAAATCTTTGGCAATTGTCACCAAAATTTCGTCCCAGTCTTGTTGGAAGCGCATGTGCGAATCAATCATCAGCGTCCATTTTTCGCCGCGCCATAATTTCTGAACGCGGTTTCTGGCATAACAAACACCGCGCGCTTGGCGAAAATCGAGTTCGTCGAGCCTTATTTGCGCAGGCCGCGGAAAAGGAATTTGGAAAAGATCATTATCGCTTTTGTCTCTGATGTCATATTGATGACAAAGGCCAATGAAAATATTTTCTGGGCGCTTCGCTTTCTTGAATAAATCTTGCAGAGTGTGCTGCAGCTCTGGGTCGCGATAGGCAGCGATTTGAACGAAAATCGTGTCTTCTTTGGTGTAAATGCTTGTCATTTAGAACTTAAAATCTTCACCAAGATAGAATTTACGCACATCGCCGTGGCCAACAATTTCATCCTTCGTTCCTGACGCAAGCACCAAGCCATCATAAACGATATAGGCGCGATCGACGATTGACAAGGTTTCGCGCACATTGTGATCAGTAATCAAAACACCAAGTCCACGATCTTTTAGATGCATCACCATTTGCCTGATGTCGTTTACAGCAATTGGATCAACGCCGGCAAATGGCTCGTCGAGCAAGATAAATGAAGGGTTAGTCGCCAAAGCGCGCGCAATTTCAACACGTCTTCTTTCACCGCCCGAAAGAGCCAGAGCGTGCGATTTGCGAATGTGAGTGATGGAAAATTCTTCAAGCAATTGCTCAAGTTTTTCTTTGCGCTTAACCTCGTTGGCTTCAGCAATTTCAAGGATTGAATAGATATTATCTTCAACATTCATGCCGCGAAAAATTGATGCTTCTTGCGGCAAATATCCAATACCAAGGCGTGCGCGCTGATACATTGGCATTTGTGTGATATCAATTTGATCAATGAAAATGTTGCCACTTCCAACATCAACCAAACCAACAATCATATAAAAACAGGTGGTTTTTCCAGCGCCATTTGGCCCTAGAAGCCCAACGACTTCGCCTTGTTTAATATCAAGACTAATGTCACGAATTACGGTTTTTTTGCCGTAGCTTTTATTTAAATTTTGAACACTAAGGATTTTGCTGCTCATTTTCTTCTTGTGATTTTTTTGACTTTTTTTGTTGTTTGACGTCATCACCAATAACAACGGTCACCCTCTTGTCCGTTGATTGAACATCGCTAGCAGTTCCAACTGTTTCTTCTTTTTTGCCAACAAAATTTCCTTTTTTTGTGGTCAAATCGTAAATAAATTTATCACCGCTGGCAATTGATGTTCCGTTATTGATCACAACATTTTTTTCCAAAACAAAGATATTTTTATCAGGCTCAAAATAGCCGGAATCGCCGCTGCCAATGAATTCATCGGTGAAAATTTTTACATTTTCTTTTGCATCAATTCTTTTGATTTTTGACTCAGTGTCGTCTTCTTGCTTTTCGTAATAAGTCACCGTCATTTTCTCGGCCAAAAGCGAGCTATCTTCTTTTTCCACAACAACATTGTTGATGAAGTCGATTACTTGGGATTTTCGCTTGATGTCGATGATGTCAGATCTTATTCTTGTTGGCGCCTCGGACTTCTTCTGAGCCTTATTCCCAGGGGCTGCAACAGCTTTAAAACTTCCTAAAAAAATCAGAAAAAATATGAAAAAAACAGCGCTGAAATTTGACTTAAAACGTTTCACTTTTTTTGTATTTTGTGCAATTGCTGTGATTTTTGTGATCTTGCGCGCGCCCGAAATCATTGACGCTAAAGAGATTGTTGGATTTAACCGCGATCCTCAAAACTACAACGTAAAATTACAGATTATTGATGGTGATAAGCAGGTTGCTGGGTTTCTTGTTGCAGTTGCCGACACAAACCACAAGCGCATGTACGGGCTGATGAATCTAAAAAACCTCGATAAAAATCACGGCATGCTTTTTGAATTTCCCAATAACGAAATTGTTGCGATGTGGATGAAAAATACAAAAATTCCGCTCGACATGATTTTTATCGACGAAGATGACAAGATCGTTTCAATCACAGAAAATGCAGTTCCGCACTCTTTAGACATCATTTCATCGCACGAGAAAGTTGATAAAGCCCTAGAAATCAACGCCGGACTTGTCAAAAAATTCGGCATTAAAATTGGACAGCAAGTAGACTACTAATGAGAATTTTTTCAGTTACGCAGAAACTTTCAGACAACCTTTCTGGCCTTGAAAATAGCGACTTTTACAAGTTTTTAAGCAAAACTCAAAATCAAAATTTTGACGTCGAAAAACGCGCGCGAGAAATTATTGACGAGGTTAAAAAAAATGGCGACGCGGCGCTAATTTCTTACTCCAACGCATTTGACAAAACTAATTTTTCAACAGCGAAGGATTTAATTTTCAGCGAAAAAGAAATCGAAAATTCAGAAAAACTTGTCGACAAAAAAGTCGCCAGCGCCTTGAAAATGGCCTATCGCCGCATCAAAAAATATCATCAACACCAACTTCCAAAAGATTTTCTCTTCAAAGACAAAGAAGGTGTAGAACTTGGAAATTGCTGGCGCGCAGTTGATTGCGCGGGAATTTATGTTCCAGGTGGAACCGCCTCTTACCCCTCTTCCGTGCTGATGTCTGTTATTCCCGCCCTGGTTTGTGGTGTAAAAGAAATTTCAATTTGCGCACCAACTAATGCTGGACAAATCAATCCCGCTGTGCTTTTTGCGGCAAAAATTTGTGGCGTAAAAAAAATCTACAAAATCGGTGGAAGCCAAGCAATTGCTGCTTTGGCCTATGGCACAAAAACTGTAAAAAAAGTTAATAAAATTGTTGGCCCCGGAAATTCTTACGTTGCTTGCGCCAAAAAAATAATTTTTGGCGAAGCTGGAATTGACTCAATTGCCGGCCCAAGCGACATCACAATTATTGCGCAAAAAAATGTAGTTCCCACTTCTTGGGTTGCTGCTGACGCGCTTTCGCAGCTTGAGCACGGAGTTGATTCGAAGGCGTTTATTATAACTGATAGCGCAGATTTTGCGAAAGAAATTCTTGCCAAAATCGCAGAAATAAAAACGCAATTACCGCGTCAAAAAATTATTGATGAATCACTGAAAAATTCGGCAATTTTTGTTTTAAAAAACATCGAAGACGCCACGCACTTGGCTAACTTCATCGCTCCTGAGCATTTAGAAATTGCCACAAAAAATCCAAAAAAATTTCTGCCAAAAATTCGCAATGCTGGCGCAATTTTTCTTGGAAATTATACTCCTGAAACAATTGGTGATTACATGGCTGGACCAAGTCACACGCTGCCCACAGAAGGCACAGCAAAATTTTCTAGCGGCTTGTCAGTGTTTGATTTCTTGAAAAGAATTTCGCTGATTTCTTGCAACAAAAATTCTTTTAACAAACTGGCTGAAGCCACGTCAGTTCTGGCTGAGTGCGAAGGATTGGATGCACACAAATTCAGCGTTGAAATACGTCGATAATTTTAATTTCTGAAACGAGCTGCAATTTTTTAAACAATCATCAAACTGGGTTTTTTATCTCGCGGCGCAGCTTTTGCCAATATTCCAGCCGCTTTTTGATTTTTCTTTCAAACCCGCGCTCATTTGGCTCGTAAAATTTCGGCCGCGATTTTCTTAGTAGCTCAGATGGAAAAAATTCCTGCCCAGAAAAACAATTCTGCGTGTCGTGGTCATAGATGTATCCTTGCGAAAAGCCCTGCTCTTTCATCAATTTTGTTGGCGCATTTAAAATGTTCTTTGGAGGCATAACGGCTCTAGAGCCTTGTGCTGCAGCAATCGCCGCTTTATGCGCAACGTAAGACGCATTCGACTTCGGCGCGCAGGCCAAGTAAATTGCGGCGTGGCTCAGCGCATAATCACCTTCCGGACTGCCCAAAAATTCATAATTTTCCTTCGCCGCCATCACGCATAAAAGCGCATCTGGATCCGCCAAACCAACGTCCTCAGTGGCAAAGCGCGCCATACGCCGCAAGATGTAGTACGGATCTTGGCCCGAGTCGAGCATGCGCGCCAAATAATAAAGCGCCGCATCAACGTCCGAGCCGCGCAGTGACTTGTGGAAAGCGCTGATCAGATTGTAAAAAATATCGCCTTTTTTGTCGAAAGAGGCTGCACGTTTTGAAATAATTTTTTGCAGCTCATCATAATTTAACGGCTTTTTTGGCGCGATTTTAAGCAATTCTTCGCAAGCATTTAACAAATATCTCGCATCGCCGCAAGCAAGTGCTATCAAGCCTTCGCGCGCTTCTTTGTTGAGCGGAAGTTGCAGTGAATTTTTTTCTTCAAGTCGCTGTAAAATTTTTTCCAGCGCCAACTCATCAAGCGCGTTTAGCGTAATCACCTTACAGCGCGAAAGCAGCGCTGAGTTGAGGTGAAATGAGGGATTTTCAGTTGTTGTTCCAATCAAAGTAATTGTGCCATCTTCAATGAATGGTAAAAAGAGGTCTTGCTGCGTTTTGTTGAAATGATGGATTTCATCGACCATCAAAATTGTTCTTTGGTTATTTTTTTCAGCAGCTTGCGGCGCCAGTAAATCAGAGGTGTCTTGCGATTTTCGAACCGCTTCTTCAACAATTCTTCGAATATCGGCGGCACCAGAATTTATCGCTGACATCACAATAAATTTTGCGTCAGAAATTTTTGCCAAAGCTTTGGCAATCGTTGTTTTTCCAACTCCCGAAGGCCCAAATAAAATTAACGATGGAACATTTTTTGATTTTTCAATCGCACTTAACGCGCCAAATTCACCAAAAAGATGGTCTTGTCCAGCCACGTCTTGCAAGGTTTCCGGGCGCATTAAATCAGCAAGTGGTTGGATTTTTCCTGAATTTTTTTTCATGATTTAGTTTTCTTTAAAATTTCTACTACCTAACAGAGTCAACAGCCGCAAGGCTTTAAATAGAACTCAATTCAGCAAAATGAAAAATTTTCTAAAAATTTTCGCACTAACATTATCGCTTCTATCCAGTTCCTGCAAGGTTTCAGATAATCCCGACATAATTGATGATGGCATGCTGCAAAATAATTTTGGCGTGACCGCTCCACCAATTTCTGTATCGCAAGGAGGCGTAATTTCTTCAGCAACACCAGTCGCTGCACAAAATTCACTTCCACCTGCGTCAGTAGTTTCGCCGCCAGAGCCAATCCCGGTTGCGCCACAAGCAATGCCGCAAAGCCAAGCACCCCGTGCTTCCGCAACTTTTATGCCGCCGCAACAAAAAGCTTATTACCAAGAACCAACTGGTTATGGAACTTACAACTATTCCGACTATCACTCCTACAACCCCAACTATCCGCCAGCTTATTATGCGCCAAATTACAATCCCTATTCAAACGACGATTCTTACAATCCAAACCGCCAAGTTCCAAAGCCGCAAAGGTCTAATCGGCAGTGAATTATTTTAGCAGACGAATCTCGCCAAAGACTGGGATTCTAAGCGCTAAAGGCATAAAACTTACGCCAAGAGAAAATCCAATGATGTTGATTTCAATGCCTTCACGCAGGCCAATGATGATTCCAAGCAAACCAAAAAGCGAAAATTGAATTCCACTTTTTCCTTCCGAAAGCGCATAAAACCTGCCGTTGCAGAGCCAATCTTTACCAATTGCATTGCTTGGTAAAATGGTTTTTAGCTCGGGAACTTGGCGAATAATGTGTGAAATGTAACTGTTGCTGTTTGGCCCTGGATAGGCGCGGTAGTAGGCTTGATAAGGATAGGAATCAATCGCTGCACAAATTTTTGGAATAGCTTTTTGCGCCTCTTCACCACTCAGAGAAAAAATAATTTTTGGCCGCGCGCCATACCAATAGCGATCTGGCAGGTCTTCTTCAAAAGCCACAACACTATTTGAGCGATAAAGATTCCACAAAGCCACGTGCGAAGTGATGTAGCTTTTTGCGCCTTTTTCTTTGAAGGCAATCCAGGTGTGAACACTGAATTTGCCGCGCCAGGCGAAGGCCGGGGCAGTGTAAATTTGTACCTGCGGTTCAAAATCATGCACCGCCGGTAAAACTAAATTTGCACTTTCGCAACTGGCTTTCGACCAATCACCGCGCAGTGGAGCAGGATTAAGCAAAACCAGCAGCGCAACAAAAATAAAAAAACCGAGCAACATCAAAATCTTTTGAACTGGTGGACGCCACGCATCGTGATGTTAAAGGTGCAAACTTTGATCGATTTGGTGTCAAAAATGTTAGAGTGACTTACCCGCGAAGTCAGCAGCGCGCGGTCTTCTTTGTTGTAAACGAGATATTGGTAATCGCTGTCATTGTAGGGGTGATCTTGGAAATACATTTCGGTTTCCAGGCGGCCAAATTTTTGGTGATAGATGTTCATGTTGATGTGCGGAGCGCGGCCCATTCTGCTTCCAGGCATTATGGTGATGAAGTGATAATTGCCTAAATTATCGGTAATTGTGCGGCCCGACATGCTGAAATACTTATCGATATACTCACTGCCTTGCTCAAGCAAAGTGTGATATTTTCCAGCAGCATTAGTCTGCCAAATCTCAACAACCGCGCCAGCAATTGGCACATTGAAAGAATCGGTGATTGTACCTTGTACAAAAATTATTTCGCCAAAAGCGCGATAAAATGAGCCGGTTTTTTTCGCCAAATTATTGGTGGTCGCAAAGCTGTCAGGCATTGATAAATCTGCCGCAAAAAAGCGTGAAGGTGTTGGTCTTTTTGCGTGAAAAAGCGAAGGAGAATCTTTGGCAAAGTCATTAACCGAGCGGCCCGCAACGTCTTTAAATTCGTCGAGAGTTTTGTCTTTTTTGACTTCTTCGTTGGAATAACTTTCGTTGGAAGATGCTGTGAGCTCTTCTTGTGCAAGGGCTTGCGCGGTGAATAGAAAAAATACCATCAACAGCAGCGATCTCAAAATCATTGTCACTTTGAAGCAATTCATAGTCATGCTGAGCCTGTCGAAGCATGGCGCCCAAGCGATGCCGCCCGCAGGCAGGCTCAGGGCGACATTAAAATTGCTGAGGAGTTTTGTCATAATTTCTAAACTCGCGGAAGCGTCACCCCAGTTTGACCCATATATTTTCCAGCGCGTTTGTCGTAAGAAATTTCGCAAGGTTGGTCACCCTTCAAAAACAAAAATTGGCAAGCGCCTTCAAAGGCATAAATCTTTGCAGGAAGTGGCGTGGTATTAGAAAATTCTAGCGTGACATGCCCTTCCCAACCTGGTTCAAGCGGCGTGACGTTAACAATAATTCCGCAACGCGCGTAAGTCGATTTGCCAACACAAATCACCAACACATCTTTTGGAACGCGAAAATATTCCACCGTGCGCGCTAGAGCAAAGCTGTTTGGCGGAATTATACAAACATCAGTTGTGCGATTTACAAAACTCGTTTCACAGAAATTTTTTGGATCAACAATCGCAGAATCGATGTTGGTAAAAATTTTAAATTCATTGGAAACGCGAGCGTCATAGCCGTAAGAAGAGTTGCCGTAAGAAATGATTTTATTGCCAGAATCATCAACCTTAATTTGCTTAGAGACAAAAGGCTCAATCATGTTTTGCTCAGCAGCAAGTTTGGCGATTGATTTGTCAGAAAGTATGCTCATTTTTTAAGAGAAAATTTTTGTTATTTGTTATCATTTTTTTAAAACCCAAATCTGAAATCTGAAATTCATTTTTAATGCACGACATATCTTACCTGCGCGACATCCTGATTTTGCTCTTTGCGTCAGTTGCAATCGTCATCATTTTTAAACAACTAGGACTCAGCCCCGCCCTTGGTTATCTTGTTGCTGGCGCGGCGATTGGTCCATTTGGTTTTGGCGTTTTAACCACAACAGAAACTACAGGCTCAATTGCCGAGCTTGGTATCGTCTTCATGCTTTTTGCCATCGGACTTGAACTGACTTTCGGGCGATTATTGGCAATGAAGAAATACGTACTTGGCTTCGGCGGCTTGCAAGTCATCATCACCTCCGCAGCAATTTCAACAATTTGCCATAAATTTATTGGACTCGATCTCAAGTCTTCAATCATCATTGGATGTGCGCTGGCAATGTCTTCAACGGCAATTGTCATGCAAGTCATCGCTGAAAATGCCGAACAATCAACCCGCGTTGGACGCCTCTCCTTCTCGGTTTTGCTTATGCAAGATTTGGCGGTAATTCCAATTTTGGTTTTACTACCTTTGCTTTCCAAAACTGATCTAAATATCGGTCACGCCCTTGGCGGTGCAGTAATTGACGCAGCTTTAGCCATGGCAATAATTTTTGCAGTTGGGCGCTCAATGCTGCGCCCAATCTATCGTTTGATTGCACAATCAAACAACGAGGTTTTGTTTTTGAGCTTCACTTTGATCGTTGTTTTAGGCGCTGCTTATTTGAGTAACTACATGGGCCTATCCTTTGCCCTTGGCGCCTTCATCGCTGGTTTGATGGTTGCAGAAACTGAATATAAATATCGCGTTGAAGAAGAAATCCTCTCGCTGAAATCGCTGCTTCTTGGTCTTTTTTTCATGACAATTGGCATGTCTTTCGACTTCGATTTACTCATCGCCAGCTTGCCTTACATCGTGCTCGCTTCAATTGCGCTGATCTTGGTTAAAAGCAGCATCGTCGTGGCTTTATGCCGACTCTTTCGTTTTCCACTTGCGCCAGCTGTGCATTCCGGACTTTTACTTTCGCAAGGTGGCGAATTCGCTTTCGTCGTATTTTTGATGGGCGTGCAGCAAAAATTAATCGACCTAGATGTCTCACAATTTTTGATGACCGTTGTCACTTTCACCATGGCGCTGACACCTTTTCTGGCAACACTGGGCCGCAAATTTAAGGCACGGCTCTACACCAAAGAGGTTCTACGCGACAATAAAATCAAACGCGAAATCGGCGAAATTTCAAAACACGTGGTGATTATCGGCTTTTCAAAAGTTGGTCGCATCATCGCATACATCTTACGCAAACGTGGCCTCAGCTATGTTATTTTAGAAAATAATCACCGCGTGGTGCGCATCGAAAAAAATAATGGTTACAACATTTATTATGGCGATCCGCTTAATGCCGATATTTTGCGCTACGTTGGAATTGACCGCTGCGAGACCACCGTTGTTGCAACGGAAGACGAAGTTGGCTGCTTAAAAATTACACGATTTGTGCATGAAAATTTCCCACAAATTCCGCTAATTACCAAAGCAGAAACCATTCACAGCGCCGAGAGATTCAAGAAACTTGGCGCAAATTTTGTTGTGGCAAAAAATATCGAAACCGGTCTGCAGCTAAGCTCGGCAGTGCTTTCAGCTCTTGGTGTAAGTATAAACGAAATCAACAACGCCCTTTCGTCTTTCCGCGATATCAACGCGGAAGTGATTAAAGATGTGATTTTGTTTGATGAGGCGGATGAGGTGAAAAGCTAGAAGAAGTGGTCGGGGCGGAGAGATTTGAACTCCCGACCCTCTGGTCCCAAACCAGATGCGCTAGCCAGACTGCGCTACGCCCCGACAATATGATGCTTACGAAACTCTCGAGCCCCGAAACTTGCTTTATTAAAGCGAAAGGAAAGTTTGATGTGAAATTTTAGCAAGCCGCTTGCGATTTGCAAAACCGCAGCTTCAAGCCAAAAGAGGGCGCGCATAAAATTCAAGCACCACCCAAAAGTCAACTCCAAAATCACCCATATGGAAAACACTGCAAAAAACACCAAAAAAATAACCAGAAATTTTGTAATTTTATTTTTCTTGGCCCTACTCCAATCCTCTCCTGCATTGGCTTGGAGCGGATATGACTATGACAATAAAATTCATATTGAAATTGGCCAAGGAAACTTAGTTCGTGAAAATAATGTCATTCAATTTTACGACGCAAAAGAAGATAATTATCACACTGCAAAAGTGCTTTACATCAACGAAGCCAATGGCGGAACACAAATTCAAGTTGAAGACTTCGACTTGAAAAAAGAACGAACTTTTAACATGGAGGATTAATTGAAAATCTCGGTAATTATCCCGTCTTTCAACAGCGCAAGCTACATCACAAGGGCAATAGAATCATTCATTGCGCAAGATTATGAAGATAAAGAACTGATCATTTTGGACGGAATTTCCACCGACAAAAGTCACGAAATTATCAATGATTTTTGCCAAAAATTTCCGACGCAAGTTAAGTGGATTAAGGAAAAAGATTGCGGCATTTCTAATGCCAGAAATCTGGCTTTAAAGCACGTCACGGGTCACTTGGTGGGCTTTCTTGGTTGCGATGATATTTTGCATAAAAATCTTTTTTCTGAGATCGCATATTACACTAAAATTAATCCCGATTTCGACGCGCTTTATTTCAATTGCTACCACATTGGATTTTCTTCTGCCTTTCAAAACTCTGCGGCAATTCCATTCACCAAAAGAAACCTGGTGAAGCACTGCCCTATTGCTTCGGGCGAGTCTTTTTACTATCGAAAAAACTTGTTTGATTCCTTCAAATTTAATGAGAAAAATCGCTATTGCATGGACTATGAATTCAACATGCTCTTGGCTTCAAGTAAGAAATCTGATGGCTCAAAATATCAGTTTTTCCCAATCAACATAACAGCGGTTTTTAACCAAAATACTGGCATTAACCAATCAAGCGCTAACTCAGTAAAACAGAGGCTTGAGACCGTTGCTGTGCAATTAAAATTTTGCGATAATTTTAAAGAAAAATTACGCATTTTTTGGAAGGCTAAAAAACTCATTTTGAGAAATTTTAGCACCTTCCAACAAACCAAAAAAATCTAGAATGAAAAAGGCTCTTATCACCGGAATTACTGGCCAAGACGGCTCTTACTTAACCGAACTTTTGCTTGCTAAAGGTTACGAAGTTCATGGCATCATTAGGCGCTCAAGCAGCTTCAACACTGATCGCATCGACCATCTCTATAACGATCCACAAATTACCGGCAAAAAACTTTTTTTGCATTATGGCGACCTCAGCGATTCTTCATCAATCTCGCGTTTGCTTGAAAAAATTAATCCCGACGAAATCTACAACCTAGCCGCTCAAAGCCACGTAAAAGTCAGCTTCGACGTTCCAGAATATACCACCGACATCGACGCCACGGGCACTTGCCGTATCCTTGACGCCATTCGCGACACACGCATCAAAACCAAATTTTACCAAGCTTCTTCAAGTGAAATGTATGGTAAGGTTTTAGAAATTCCGCAAAGCGAAAAAACGCCTTTCTATCCGCGCAGCCCTTACGCTTGCGCCAAAGTTTACAGCTATTGGATCACCGTAAATTTCCGCGAAAGTTATGACATGTTCGCTTGCAACGGAATCCTCTTCAACCACGAATCCCCGCGCCGCGGCCAAACTTTCGTCACACGCAAAATCACTTACGGCCTGGCGCAAATTCTTGCCAAAAAAGCCGACAAACTTTACCTGGGAAATCTCGACGCAAAACGCGATTGGGGATTTGCTGGTGACTATGTCGAAGCTATGTGGCTCATGCTTCAACAAGAAAAACCAGATGACTACGTAATCGCTACCGGAGAAACTTATTCAGTGCGCGATTTCCTTGATGAAGCTTTCGGTTATGTTGGTTTGGATTGGAAAAAATATGTCGAAGTGAGTGAGAAATATTTCCGCCCAGCCGAAGTTGATTTGCTGATTGGTGATTCAAGCAAAGCAAGAAAAGCGCTGGGTTGGAGCCCTAAAGTCGATTTCAAAGGCCTTGTTCACATGATGGTTGATTCTGACCGAAAACTGGTTGAAAGCGGCAGGTAAAATGATGCAAAAAGATTCGAAAATTTTTGTTGTTGGACATCGCGGCATGGTTGGCTCGGCAATTGCGCGCAAGCTGCATTCTGAAGGCTACACCAACATTTTAACCGCAACCAGGGAAGAATTAGATTTACTAGATCAAAAAGCGGTTAGCGATTTTTTCGCACAAAAAAAACCAGAATTTGTTTTTCTTGCCGCAGCGAAAGTTGGTGGCATCGAAGCCAATCGCACCAAACAAGCAGACTTCCTTTACGAAAATTTACAGATTCAAAATAACGTAATTTTCAACGCCCATAGCAACAAGGTTAAACGCCTAATTTTTTTGGGCAGCTCATGCATCTACCCTCGCCTGGCGCCGCAACCAATCAAAGAAGAATATCTTTTAACCGGCGCGCTTGAGCAAACAAATTATGGCTATGCGATTGCCAAAATTGCTGGTGTAAAAATGTGCGAAGCCTATCGCAAGCAATATGGCTGCGACTTTGTGCCACTTATGCCAACTAATCTTTACGGCATTAACGACAATTTTGACCTCAGTTCGTCACACGTTTTGCCGGCACTTTTGCGTAAATTTCACGAAGCAAAAATTTCTGGAAGCTCGCAGGTTGTGGTATGGGGCAGCGGGAAACCAAGAAGAGAATTTCTTTTTGTTGATGACTTAGCTGATGCCTGCGTTTTTGCGATGAACAATAAAAACATCACCGAGCTTACAAACATCGGTACCGGCGAAGATGTGACAATTCTTGAACTCGCTAACTTAATCAAAAAAATTACCGGATTTTCTGGAAAAATTATTCTTGACGAAAGCAAGCCAGACGGCACTCCACGTAAATTGATGGATGTTTCAAAGATCAACGGCTTTGGCTGGAAGGCAAAAACTTCTTTGGAAGAAGGAATTGAATCGGTCTATGACTGGTACAAATCAAAATAGGCTCGCAATCCTTGGCTTTGGTGCAAGCGGGCTGCTGACATTTTTTAATCTAGTTAAAAATTATTCAAAGAATTCTGGCGCAATCGCCATCGATATTTTTGAAAAATCACCGCAACAATTTGCGCGCGGAATTGCTTACTCAACAAAAAATCCCAACCACTTGCTAAACGTTGTGGCGCAAGGCATGGGAGCGCAAGAAGATCGTCAAGATTTCTTCAACTGGCTGCAAAAACATTATCCAAATTACCAAAAAAACGATTTCGTTTCACGCAAAATTTTTGGCGATTACCTGCAGCATTTATTTAATCTTACCCTTGCGCTTGCGGCAGAGAAAAAAATTTCTTGTCACTTTTTTTCACAAGAAATCACTGAAATTTTTTATGAAAATCATAAATTCAAAATCGCTGGCCAGGCTTATGATTACTGCATTCTTGCCACAGGCACGCCACTAAAAAATCCTGAGAAAAATTTCTGGAACATTGACATCACTAAACATCTATCTTCACCAGAAATTCATTTAATTGGCTGCGGACTAACTGCTTTTGATGCCGCTATCTCGCTGCATGATCTTGGTTTCGCTGGAAAAATTTTTATGTATTCGCGCACTAAAAAATTGCCGCAAATGCATGAGATTTTTACGCAGGAAAAAATTTTTGAATCACCCTTAAGCCTTGCTGACAGCAGCTTGCCGCTATCGCAAATTTTCAAAAAATTTAGAGAAAATTGTCAAAACTCAATTTGCTGGCGAAAAACTTTTGATGCCTTCCGTCCGCTAACGCAAAGCTTCTGGAGCGCGCTTAGCCTTGAGAAAAAACAGCGATTCATGCGTCATTGTTTCAGAGTTTGGAACACTCACCGCCATCGCTGCGCGCAAAGCGAATTTGCGCTGATTAAGCAAATGATTGATGCAAGAAAAATAATTTTAACGACGGAAAAATTTGACGAAAAAACAGCAATAAGTTGCGCCGGATTTAGCTGCGATTTTGCTTCACCTTTGGTGAAAAACCTGCTCAATGAAAAAATTGTAAAACTTGACGAGATGGCTGCTGGACTGGTTGCGCAGCAAGAAAATTTTTATCTGATGGGCGGATTAAATTTTGGCAGCCTTTTTGAAATCACTTCAATTCCAGATATTGCGCCGCAAGCAAGAAAAGTTGCTGGCGAGATTATTTCGAAACTAGTTTGTTCATCCAAACCTCCTTTGAAAAAGTAAGTTTGGATGAACAAATGATCCACCTAAAACAACTTACTGCGCTTAAACAAAAACACCTGCACCGCCACCATTATCATCATTGCAGACATCATCCAAAAAAACGCGGAGCTATTTTCTGTTCCTGGCAAACCAGCGATATTCACACTGAAAATGCTGGTGAAAAAAGTAAGCGGAATGAAGAGAGACGCAACTAGAGACAGACTGTACATGCTTTTATTAAGCTTTTCAGATAGTCCGTGGAAAAGTTCATCATGCAAAATTTGTGCGCGATCCTTTGATTCTTCGAGTTCCTCCAGCATCAGCGTAATTTGATCGAGATGTTCTTGAAAGTGACGCCTGGCCCAATCGCTGATCCATTCATAATCACAAACACGCAGTCTAGCAATTGCCTCGCGCTGTGGTCCTAAATAGCGTTTGAAACTCGCTGTCTGCGTTCTGATATTTAGAATTTCTTCGCGGAAAGCGACGTCATGGTTGTGCATGATTTTTTCTTCAAGTGCATCTAGCTTGTCACTTAGAGCATAAAGGAATGGCGAGGTAATCGTCAAAATTTGATAGAGCAAATTATAGAGCAACTCGCCAGAACTTTTGATTTTTTTACCTGACTCAATGTTGCGACAAACATCTTCAACTGCCTTGGTTGGACGGCGCTGCAACGTGATTACGCGCTCTTTGTCAATCCATAAACGAAGTGACACCATGTCATCTGGTTCGGAATTTGCGTTGAGATTAACCGCGCGCAAAATGATCAACAAGCCGTTATCAAACTCGGTGACACGCGGCCTGGTTTCTTCCATGGTCAAAGCATCGATGATAAGGTGATCGAGATAGCCCACCTCTTTTTCCAACCATTTTTTTGTTTTAAGATTCTCAACATCAAGGTGAACCCAAGACAGGCCTTCATTAGCAAGCTCTTTCGCCGCGTTGCCGTTACTAACTTTTAGGCCACTACCGTTTTCGTCGAAAGAGTAAGAAAAAAGAACCGGACTTTTATTCATGGCTCTTTGCTTTAGTAGTTAGTGGCGTCGTCGTATTTAGCAGACTCTGGTTGTTTTGCTGGTAATTTTACGGCCTCTGATTTTGCCTCTGGCTTTACTTCAACTTTGGCTTCTGGCTTAGCCTCAAACTTGCTTTCAGCTTTATCAATTTTGCTTTCCGTTTTTGGCGCAAAGCTTTTTGATTCAGCTTTTTCAGACTTCACTGATTTTCTAAGCGAGGTAATTTTTTGACCAGTTTGACCAAAGCCGCGATAGATTTTTGAAATCATAATCATCGAACGATCATCGGCTAAATACATTTTGTCGTAGAATTTAGTTTTTACTTTTTTGCCATCTTCCATAATTGACAAAACATATTCCATCTCAGCTGCATTACCCTCTTGGTGACCACTTGAATTACCAACTAAATCGTGACCAACCGCATCAAATGTGCCATCGTCATGCATGGTAATTAGCCATGTTCTTGCTTCTTTTTTACCACTAGGATCAGTGGTTTCTTGTAAGATTGTACCACGTGAAGAATCGCCCCAGCGCGCCAAAATTTTTACCGATCTGGTGTCGATGATTTTTTCATTGCCATCTTGCACAACAGAAAATCCTTCAAGATCGCCATTGAAAAACTTACGTAAATCAAGCTTTGCACCCGATTGCAAATTATCGAGCTCAGGTTTTTTAACAAAATTAGAGCAAGAAACTGCGCTAAACAGAGTCAGTGATAACAGAATTTTAGAAAGATTTTTCATAAAGACTTAAGATTTAATTAACGAACAAAACCTAGATTATCATGGTGCCAGCGCCGCTTTCAGTAAAAATTTCCATCAATAAAATGTTATCAACTGCGCCGTTTAAAATGTGGGTATAAGCAACTCCACCTTCAAGTGCAGAAATGCAAGTTTCTATTTTTGGAATCATGCCGCCGGTGATAACACCATCAGCAATCATCTGACGCGCAGTGGCGATATTTAAGTGGCTAACCAGCTCGCCATTTGGCAGCATAACGCCATCAACGTCAGAGAGAATGATTAATTTTGAGGCATGTATAGCAGCCGCAATTGCCCCAGCAGCAGTATCGGCGTTGATGTTAAAAGTCTCACCATTGTCACCAATACCAATTGGTGCAATCACTGGAATGATGTCGGAATCTTCAAAAACGCTAAGAACATCTGGGTCCACAGCATAAGGCTCGCCAACAAAACCAAGATTGAGAATTTTTTCGATATTTGAGTCAGGGTCTTTTTTGGTGCGCGTAAGTCTTTTGGCGCGAATCAAATTGGCATCCTTGCCCGAAATGCCAATTGCCTTGCCGGCAGCGGCGTTAATTTCTTTGACGATCATTTTATTGATTGAGCCAGCCAAAACCATTTCTACCACGTCAACAGTGTCAGAGTCAGTGACGCGAAGTCCATCGATGAAAGTGGATTTGATATTAAGCTTTTCAAGCATCTGACCAATTTGCGGACCGCCGCCGTGAACCACGATTGGATTGATTCCAACCTGTTTTAGTAGCACCACATTTTTTGCAAAATTACGCAAATTTCCATCACCACCCATCGCAGATCCACCAAACTTTATGACAAAAGTTTCACCAGCAAATTTTCTCATATAAGGCAGCGCCTCACAAAGAACTTCGGCTTTCAGCCTGCATTGCTGACGAGTGATTTCTTTTTGCAGAGAAACTTTTTCAAGCGGTGTAGCGCTTGCTTCTTTACGTTTTTCGATATCACTAAAATTTATGATATTGGTCATTATGAGGCCTATTTGCTTGGGTTTAAGAGAGATTTAAAAAGGCGCGGATTTATTTTTTTAAGCGCTAAATATGCAAGAAATTATTCCGGAATCATCATCCATGAAGCCGCCCACCTAGCCGTCATCCTTGAAACCGCAGGTTTCGAGGATCTGGTTATGTTAGACGCTAAGACTCAACGTCATCCTCGGCCCTGCGCACCAATGATGACGCTGTAAGTTAAGGATCGGAGTTTTTTATAACTCATTTAACCGCGAGATTTCGATGAAAGATTTTTTACGCAAATCCATCAAATAGCCTTTGGCGTAAGTCTGTAGTTTGTGTGAAAAAATAACATTTTTTGCCGCGTTAAAGTCTTGCTCTTTCAGTGATGTTTCAACTTTGACATCAATTAATTTGAAAATGTGAAGGCCGTCAGCAAGATCAACTGGCGCAGAGTATCCTCCCTTCTCTAGCTTTGAAAGTTCGGCATAAATTTTTGCATCAACTTCATTTGGAGTCACCCAACCAATTTCTCCATAATTCTCAGCATTAAGCGCCGAAGAAAATTGTCGCACCAAACTTTTAAAATCAGCACCCTGCCTAAGTTCAACAGCAAGTTTATTAGCAAATTGCACCGCGTTTTTAGAAGATTTAGCAATGACAATTTCTGCGATAAAAAACTTTTTTACGCTCGTTGAAAATTTATGCTGTTCAAGCAATTCCATAACTTCCGTATCAGCGATTTTGATCTTAGAGCGCAGCAATTCAGAGATAAGTTTTGACCACAAAATTTCTGACTCAACTTGCTGCAAAAAGTTTTCAAAAGACAGGCCATTTTTAATGAAAAAAAGCTTAAGCTGCGTTTCGTTTTTTTTCTGCCGTAATGCAAAAACTTCGACGGAATTATTTATTTCCTCAGCATTGGTTTCAAGCTTCAGGATTGCCGCTTCTTGCCTGATTAACTCTTCATCGATCATTTTATCTAGGATCTGCTCAAGCAGTAATTTTCGATCTGAGTTTGAATCAATTTTTATTTTGGATGACAAAATAACGAAGTGGTAGCGATCAAGCAGCTCTAGACTTGTCAGCGCCTTATTATTTATCTTAGCAACAATAAAGTTTTGCGTTGAAGCAGCAAAGGCAGAAGCGCAAAAGAAAAAAATCAGCAAAAATTTCGCCAAGTTTTTTTTCATTATTTTTTAACCGTTGCTTTGTAAGAAGAAACACCACGAACAAGGTCCAGAGCGCGCGCCAACTGATAGTCTTCATCATAAATTTTCATATTATCGACGCCACTTTTTTCTTTTTTCGCTTTCTCAATTTCTTCTTGAATTTGCACTTCAAGATGGCCTTTGAGATCGGCCTCAGAGTCACGATCAGATTTTGCCTGTTTTTCGATTTTTGCATTCACCACTTCAATGTTTGGCTCAATGCCTTGTGCCTGAATTGAGCGGCCGCTTGGCGTGTAGTAAAGCGAGGTGGTAAAACGCAACGCGCCGTGATTTTTTTCAAGCGGCACAACGGTTTGCACCGAACCTTTGCCAAAAGATTTTTCACCCATAACAACACCACGCTTATGGTCTTGAATAGCGCCAGCAACAATTTCTGAAGCCGAAGCTGATCCTTCGTTAATTAAAACAACTAGCGGCAAATCTTTCGCCAAAGACTCATCTTCTTCGTCAATATATTCTTTATTATCGGTAGTGCGACCTTTAATTGAGACAATGGTTTGACCTTTATTCAAAAATACATCGCTGACTTTTACCGCCTGATCAAGCAGTCCGCCTGGATTGTTGCGCAAATCAAGCACAACGCCTTTGAGATTTTTTTCGCCAATTTTTGCCTTCAATTTTTTTAGCTCGCTAACCAAACCAGATTCCGCCTGTTCAGAAAAAGTATTAATTTTGACATAGGCCACATCCTTGAAAACAGCCGATTTGACCGCTTTTACTTTGATGATTTGACGCGTAATTATTTTTTCGATAGGCGCTTTCTCGCCTTTGCGTAAAATAGTTATTTTAACAGAAGTTCCTGGTTTACCGCGCAATTTTTTTACAACTTCTTCAATTGACAACCCAACTACACTTTTACCATCAACTTTAGAGAAATAGTCTCCCGTCTTTACTCCCGCCCTAAAGGCTGGGGTATCTTCAATTGCACTCACCACTTTTACCACCGACATTTCCATAGTGATTTCAACACCAAGACCACCAAATTCGCCTTTTGTTTGCACGCGCATTTCTTTTAACGCATCTTCGTTAAGGTAAGATGAATGAGGATCGAGCGAAGACAAAATTCCTGATGCCGCAGCTTCAGCAAGCTGACGATCAGTTTTTTCCTCAACATATTCTTTTTTGACGCGCTCAAGAACATCTTTGATGAAATCGCTTTGGTCTTGCATTGACGTCTTACTTTCCAACTTGATTGGCTTAATTTCTATCTGCGCAAGACAAAGAGCTGAAAAGAATCCCACAAACACTGCTGCGAAGACCGTCAAAAAAAGTCGTAAATTTTTCATAATTTTTTACTTAGGATTATGAGAGAAAAGCCGCATAAAAAAGCGCCTTGCCCATATTAATGGACAAGGCGCCAAGTAATAACCGCAAGTCCAGTGGCGTTTAATCTTCGATACCGTACTCGTCTTTTAATTGTTCTGTGATGCTAGCTGGCGGCTCGTCACCATAGGCTGAGAATAAAATTCTGCCAAAATTTTCGAGGTGAATGATGTCGTCATTCAGTGCTTTTAAGAACATTTGAACTTTGAGACGTTCAACCAAAACGTAATACCAGGCATTACGTCCGGCATCGATTCCTTTTACGAGATAAATTAGTTCTGCTTGCATTTTTTTCTGAGGATCTACTTGTTTTTTAGGAGCTGTTGGAGCCGTTGGGGTTATTGGGTTTGTTGCTTGTGTTTGTAGGCTTGAAGCAGTGGTAGCCGCTTTTTTTCCGAATCTTTCAGCAAAAGATTTTTCTGAATTTGCAGACATTTTCTAAGAATTTTGTTTATGTTTTTGGGAGTTTTTCAACCACCAATCATTAATTGCCCGCTTTGGACCGCATGGCCCGTCTTCACTTGAAACGCAAGGACTTTTAACGTCGACAACCTTGCTTGAGCAAGAAGTTGCGAAAAAAAGTAGTGCGAAAATTGCGATGATTTTTTTCATGGTTTTTAAGAATTTCCGCGAGGGAAAATGAAGGAATTTATGCGAATTAAATTTCTTGTTGGAAATTATTCAACAAGTAAAAACTCAACCCAAAATCTTTAACTTTTTTGTCACAAATTTTGTCAAATTTTATCTTTAAAAAAGCCCTAGTAATTGGACTTGGCCTAGTTGGGGGTTCATTGGCTAAGGCCCTAAAAAAATCTCAAACCTGTGAAAAAATTTTCGCCTGCGACCTTGATGAGGAATCACTTGATTTGGCCAAAGACGAGGGGGTGATTTTTGGCGCAAGCAGCAATTTGGAATTTTTTGCCGACGAAATTCCTAGCTTTGACCTTATAATCATCTCCACTCCACTTGAAAGTTATGAAGAAATTTTTGCCGAAATTGGTACAAAAATTTCGTCAAATTCTTTGGTAATTGATTTAGGCTCGGTCAAAAATTTAAATCTTAAAAATTTACCAAAAAACTTCGTTCCTTGTCATCCAATCGCAGGTTCCGCTAATACAGGATTTGAGCACTCGCAAGCTGATTTATTTGCTGAAAAGAAGTTCATAATTTGTGCAAAAGATTATGACAAAAGACTTGATGAAATTATCGCAAAAATCGGTGCCAAAAAAGAAATTTTAGACGCAAAAAAACATGACGAAATTTATGCGCTAGTTTCACATTTGCCGCAATTTTTATCTTTCTTAACCAAAGAATTTTCGCCAAAAAAAATCGATGACGAATTCTTTAAAACCGCCTTCCGCCTAGATGATTCAAGCCCTGAGCTCTGGGAAGATATTTTTGAATTAAACGAAGAAAACTTAGAAAAATTTTATCTGCAGTTTTTTGACAACTTAGAAAAAAATATAAAAAACCTGCCAAAGCTTGAAAATAAAGGCGCAAAAGCTGCACCAACTTTTAACGAAAAGTTTTTTGAAGAAAATTTTCCCGCAATTTTCTTCCGCGCTTTAGTGGCAAAAAGTTTACTAGAAATTGCTGAAATAAAAACCTATCAAAACTATGCCGGACAAGGCTTTGTTGACTTTACTTCAATTACTGAAATCTTCAATTTTGACGCAGCTAAATTAAATAATTTACTTGCTAAAAATCAGTCAAAAATCCGCAAATTTTTTGAATCAATTTCATGAGCCAGGAAGATTTAAACGCCATCCGCCCCTACAGAGCCATAAATCGCCGCAAGTCACGTCAAATTTTTGTTGGCAATGTGGCAATTGGTGGCGACGCGCCAATTGCGGTACAATCAATGACTAACACCAAGACCACCGACGTGCAAGGAACCATCCGCCAGGTCAATGAATGCGTCGAGGTTGGAGCTGAACTGATGCGCATTTCCGTGCCAGACAAAGAATCTGCAGAAGCACTCAAACAAATTATTCCACACTGCCCTGTCCCAATTATTGCCGACATTCATTTTCACTATCGCCGCGCCATTGAGGCGGCCGAAGCGGGAGCAAAATGTTTACGAATCAATCCGGGAAATATCGGCTCAGATGAAAAAGTTCGCGAAGTAATAAAAGCTGCAAAGGATTATGGCTGTAGCATTCGCATTGGTGTAAATGCTGGATCGCTTGAAGCAGATTTGCTTGAAAAATATCGCACGCCAACGCCGGAAGCCTTGGTGGAATCGGCTCTGCGCCATATTCGTATTCTCGAAGATAACGACTTTTTTAACTTCAAAATCAGCGTAAAAGCTTCTGATGTTTTCTTGGCGGTTGCTGGCTATCGCGCTTTGGCAGCTATTTGCGACTATCCGCTGCACATTGGAATTACTGAAGCAGGAAGTCTTGCCGCAGGCACAGTAAAATCTTCAATTGGCCTTGGAACCCTACTCTGGGAAGGAATTGGCGACACAATGCGCGTTTCACTTTCCGCTGATCCTCGTGAAGAAATCAAAGTCGCTTTTCAAATTTTAAAAACTCTGGGACTTCGCCACCACGGCGTTAATCTCATTTCTTGCCCCTCTTGTGCAAGACAGGCTTTTGACGTGATTAAAACCGTAGAAGCGGTAGAAAAGCGCGTCGAGCACATAAAAAAACCACTTACCGTTTCAATTCTTGGCTGCGTTGTAAACGGACTTGGTGAGGCGGCGCATACGCAAATTGGCATTACAGGTGGCGGCTCTAATCGACATAATGTTTATTTAAACGGCAAGCCAAGTCACAAGGCAACAAGCGAAGAGTTAGTTGATCATATCGTGCATTTGATCGAAGAAGAAGCAAAAAAATGAGCACGCACAGTTTTGATAAAAAAATCATCGAAGAAAATTTTTCGCGCGGCGCAAAAAATTATGAACTTCTTGCAAAAGTTCAGAAATCAACGGCTGCAAGGCTTTGCAAGCTTGCAAAAAATTTCATCAAAGAAAATTCAAAAATTTTAGACCTTGGTTCTGGCACAAGTTTTATCGCAAAAAATTTCTGCGCCGACGAAAAAATTTGTGCGAAAAATTTTTATTTAACCGAACTCGATATCAGCGCAGAAATGCTGAAATCTTGGACCGCACGACCAAAAAACATCACAACAATTCAAGGTGATTTTGAAAAACTTCCTTTCTCAAAAAACAGTTTTGATATTTTAATTTCATCTTTCTCACTGCAGTGGCTAAGTGATTTTGAAAAAAATTTTTCAAAGTTTTTTGAAATTTTAAAAAGCGGCGGAAGCTTGATAATAGCACTTCCAACCAAAAACAGTTTATTTGAAATAAAGTCAGCAAGAATCTTTGAGACAATAGACTTTCCGCGTGCCGATTTGCTAAAATTAGCAGCAAAAAAAAGTGGATTTGCGGAAGTTTTTTTTGAGCAAGAAACCAAATTTGAAGAATTTTCAAAAGCCTCGGAATGCTTAAAAACAGTAAGTAAAATCGGTGGCGGCTACAGCGAAAATAACCCAAAAAAACTCAGCAAATCGGCCTTAAAAAAACTCGATGAATTTTGTTTGGAAAATTTTTCCAACAAAAATAAAAAAACGGTAATTTCTTGGTCAATTTCCTATTTTATTTTCACGAAAAATCATGCTTAGCAAAATTTTTGGCTTTCTAAAAAAACCAAAAGATCGGCAAAAAACAGAAGGAAATTCGCCCAAATTTCAGCAAAAAATTAACAACTTAGTTAATGCTGTTGGATCTTTATTTTTAAGAGCTCAAGACGAAATTCTGCTGATTCGAGAAAAAAGCAAAAATCTTCGCGAAACCAATTTCAAACTTGGCTTGATGCATTTGGAAAAAGG
>JBIKKP010000050.1:0-7381 GCA_044360285.1 Rickettsiales bacterium | reverse complement strand
TTACTACTGGCGGCACAATTAGCTCTGGTGCTTCTTCAACAGATCCTACTTTAGCTACAGTCGATGATGAAACGCGCGTGGCTTTTGAAACAGCTTTGAGGGCTGTGTTTGGGGTAGATACAGAATTTAAGACGGCTTATTGTATCGACAGCCAGAAATTTGATTTAAATTTTCACGGGCCAGAAGTTCTGAGAATCTTAAAAGAACTCCACGATGCCGATCCAAGCGAAGACGTTATCATTACCACTGGAACAGACACAATAAAGTGGTTATCGAATCTAGTTGCCATTTCTGAAAAAATGATGGGCTCAAAAAGAAAAGTGGTAATTGCGTCATCAATGATGAATAAAGACGCGCCTGATGGTAAAGAGCACATAAGTGGAATTTTGCAGGCTACTAATAAATTTTTGACGAATGATTCAACAGGGCCTGGTGTTTATGTTGCTTCGGCGCAAGATAGACTTGCTGAAAAAGTTATATTTTATGGTCTCAATGCCCCTGATGATCGTATAGCAAAATTTTCTTCTGCTTCGCTTGGGGCGGTTTGCGGTACTAATCCTGCTTTTACTGCTAAATTAATTGAGCCATCACAATTAATTGAGCCATCACACAAATCATACAAAGTTTCTTCTGAGTCTATTTCAGAGGACAAAAGAGAAGAGAAGCTTAGGAGACAAGAAGCTCTTTTAGAAAAAGAGCGAATGATCATCTCTTTCTGCGGTGAAGCTAAAATGACGCTATTCCCAACTTTAGCTCAAAGTGATCCAGAGTTAATTGCCAAGTATTATAAAGATTTAAAGGAGGGAGATTTAGCTATATGCGAGATTGACCAAGGTTGGTTTAAAGGAGGGGCAAAAAGAGTTGGGGGATATCTAAAAATGTTAGAAGATCTATCGTCTCGTGGCGTAAAAGTTCTTCTATGTAATCGTAAATATCATGACGCAAAAGAAGAGGAGTTAGTAAGTGAAGGTCAGATCAATGCTCTAGAACGTTTTGTTGCAAGGTATGACGCAGGGAAAAATATCAAGGTTTATGATTCTTTGCCAACAACCAGCCTTTATACAAAATTAGCTTTTGAGGGTTTTTTGACAGAAGGAGGTGAAGGGGTTAGCGCTGGTGGTGGAGGCGCTAGTGCTGGCGCTGGCGGAGGTAGTGGCTCCAGTGAAGCCGCGCCAAGAGATTTGTCACCAGATGTCTCAGTGGCAGTGCCTGGTGCGATTGGCGTGAGATACATTCCTAACTTTAAAATATTTGAGAAAACTTATGAGAGATTTTTCGATTTTTCTCTTAATGCGATATTAATAGAGGCCTTGGCTTGTGCGGTTATTCCTCGGGAATTATTGAGTGTAATGCAGAAAGTTCGCTCAGATTTAAGTGATAAAACCCCCCCTTGTTATGTTTTTCTTACCCCTCCTTATAAGGAAGAAGATAGCACGATAAAATATGACGCATCAGCTCAGGATAAAGACCTAATAAAATTAGACATTTGTAGAATGGGGGATGAAACGGCTCGAGAATTTATGAGGGATTGGCATACCAGGGAGGCCGAAAGAGTCATAACGATAATGACAAATATCGGTAATTTGATGGAAAATAAAAAACTAGATGAGGCTTTGATTTTACAGTTTAGGAACGAGATTGCAGGGTTATTAGAACAAGATGCGTACAGTAAAAATAAGGCTGTGAGTTCTATTTTATTCACCATTAACAGTCATTTTGAAAATACTTTATCGGTAGTATCTGGTGGTGCAACCGCCACTCCCTTAGCAGTTTCCAGAGAGCCCTCACGTCATCTTCCATAGACTCGATCAATTAAACGTCGTTAATTTTTTGCTGATAAGAATTCCAAAGCCACTTTCGCTGCTTCTTTTTGCGCTTCCTTTTTTGAAGGGCCGTGGGCGCTGAATTCCAGGCTCAAATGCTGAATTTTTACTTTAGAAATAAAGTCTGGCGCGTGATCGCTTCCGCCGCTTTTTTGCGTTTCATATTGCGGAAGCTGTTTTGATTGCAGCTGCACCAATTCTTGTAATTGTGAGATTGGATCTTTTGGTGGAGTAATGTCTTTTTCCAAAAGTTCGTGCCAAAATTTCATGATAAAGTTGCGCGCATTTTCAAAATTCGAATCCAGGTAAATTGCCCCAATCAAGGCCTCAAGCGCATTTTCCAAATTACGTTTATTGCTGGCGCCACCAAGTTTTTTTTCGCCAGCGCTGAGTTGCAGCGCTTCATCAAGTTTAATTTTTAGTGCAATTTGCCACAGAGCTTCGCAAGAAACTAAAGCGGCTTGGCGCTTAGAAAGATCACCTTCCATCTCGTTTTCATATTTTTTCATCAAGAACTCGCCAACAACTAAGGACAGAACTTTGTCGCCAAGAAATTCCAAACGTTGGTAATTTTTCTGCTTCTTGTTTTCCTTAGAAAGGCTTGGGTGCGTGAGTGCTTCGATTAGTAAATTTTGGTTGGAAAATTGGTAAGAAATTTCCTCGCAAAGCTTCCTGCAAAAATCGTTTTTCATGAAACTTTATCAAAAATGCGATTGAAGCGAATAGCGCTTGGCCAGTTCCAAAATTGCCAAAGCGGTTTGGCAGTTGAGCAAAAAATTATTGTGGCGCGGCCAACTAAATTTTCCTGCGGAACGTATCCAACTTCACTTAAAAATCTGCTGTCTTGCGAGTTGTCGCGATTGTCACCCATCATAAAATAATAACCGATTGGAACCTCGTAAATGCCGGTGTTGTCTTGTGGTGAGCCTTCAAATTGATCAAGAATTTTAACGATTTTTTCGTCGCCATTTTCATCACGAATTTTTTCTAAAAATTGCGGAATTTTTGTGATAAGCGCGCTGTCAGAATCTTCAAAAATTCCGTCAGAATTTTTTTCAACTTCTTCGCCATTAATGTAGAGCCGACTTTGGCGCATCTGAATTTTGTCGCCCGGAAGTCCAATTAAACGCTTCACATAATTTATTTTTGGATTGCTGGGAAGCTTGAAAACAACAACATCGCCGCGTTTTGGTTTTTCCATTTGCCAAAACCTCCCTTCAAAAAGATTTGGCCCAAATGGAAAAGAATAGCGGCTGTAGCCATAAGAGTATTTGGCCACAAAAATGTAATCGCCGATCAACAAATTCGGTTTCATTGAACTTGATGGAATGTGAAATGGCTCGAAAAAAAATGAGCGCACGAAGCCGGCACAAAGCAAGGCCAGCACTAGTGTTGGAAAAAATCCCAGTTCTTTTTTTTGCGGTTTGGTAATTTTTGTGGTCATTATTTTACTAAATTTTTTCCATCCATTTCACTGGGTTTTTCGATATTCATCAAATGCAAAATTGTTGGAGCAATATCGCTGAGGCGGCCATTTTCTAAGCGCAAATTACTTACATCATTTCCAACTAAAATTAGTGGAACGGGATTTGTTGTGTGTGCGGTGTGTGGATTTCCAGAATCATCTTGTAATTCCTCGATATTCCCGTGATCCGCTGAGACAAGCATCAAGCCGTTTGCGGTGAGAATTTCTTTTTCCAATTTTCCCAGCTGTGCATCAATTGCTTCGCAAGCAGTAATTGATGGATGCAGGCAGCCACTGTGTCCAACCATGTCTGGGTTGGCATAATTCACCACGATGAAATCAAATTTTCCTGATGAAATTGCTGCGCATAATTTTTCACCAACTTCACTGCAAGACATTTCCGGCTTAAGGTCGTAAGTGGCAACCGCTGGCGATTGCACTAAAATTCGCTCTTCACCGCTCAGCAATTCTTCGCGTCCGCAAGAAAAGAAAAAAGTGACATGCGCATATTTTTCTGTTTCGGCGATGCGTAGTTGTTTGAGACCGTGCGCTGCTAAAATTTCTGGCAGAGAATTTTTTACATCAACTGACGGAAAGAGAATTTTGTAGTGCGCGTTCAACTCTTGCGAGTATTCAGTAAGTGCTAACGCATGAGAAAATTTCACTTTCTCAAAAAGTTTTTGCGAAATTTGCCGCGCACGATCGGCGCGGAAATTGCAGAAAATCAATGCATCACCAGCCGCGATTCCGCTGTATTTACCGATAACGCATGGTTTCACAAATTCGTCGGTGATGCCATTTTCATAAGCTTTTTTAACCGCCGAAATTGCATCAGGGAATTCCGCACCAATGCCTGAAATTATTGCTTTTGTTGCCAGTTCAATGCGATCCCATTTTTTATCGCGATCCATTGCAAAATAACGGCCGCAAACCGTTGCAACATTTAAATCTGCAACCTGCTGCAAATAGCCAAGCGCGCTCTTCTGTGCCACATCTCGTCCATCAAGAAAGGCATGTAAAAAAACTTTCACGCCATTTTTTTTGAGGAAATTCGCCAGAAAAATTATGTGATTAATATGGGAATGTACTCCGCCGTCAGAGAGTAATCCCATCAAGTGACAAGCGGTGCCAGAGTTTTTTAGATCAGCAACAAGTTTCAGCAAATCAGAATCTTTTTCCAAAATTTTGTCGCCAATTGCGTTGTCAATTCTTGGTAAATCCTGAAAAATAATTCGCCCCGCGCCAATCGTCATATGCCCAACTTCCGAATTGCCCATTTGGCCTTCCGGCAAGCCAACATCAAGGCCGGAAGTGGCAAGCTGTGAGTGTGGATAATCGCGTAAAAAGCGGTCATAATTTGGCGTTTTTGCACGAGCAATTGCGTTATTTGGATTTTTTTCATCGCCAATTCCCCAGCCATCAAGAATGCAGAGCAGAATTGGTTTGCGCGATTTTTGATCAGTCATGTTTAGAAAATTTCAGAAAGTTTTTCGAAAAGAATTTCTTGTTTTTCGCCAGTTTTTCTGTTTTTGATTTCCACTTGCGCAGCCGCAACAGACTTGGGTCCAACGATGATTTGAGTTGGAACGCCAATCAAATCAGCAATTGAAAATTTTTGTCCTAAACTGGCTTTTGTATCGTCGTAAAGCACGTCGATATTTTGGGCGCGAAGTTGTTGGTAAATCTTCTCGCAGTAGGCGTCGCAAGCTTCATCGCCAGATCGCACATTGATTAAAATCGCGTCAAATGGCGCAATTTCAGCGGGCCAGATAATTCCAGCAGCATCGTGATTTGCTTCAATTGCTGCCGCAACAACGCGCGAAACGCCAATTCCATATGAACCCATATTTGGATAAACGCGCTTGCCCGTGGCATCCATCACGCCGGCGTCGAGTGCTTTCGAATATTTCAAACCGAAGTTAAAAATGTGCCCAACTTCAATTCCGCGGCGCGATTTAATTTGATCTGCAGGAAGCGGACAATTGGCTTCAACGTGCATTTCGTCGGCCATGGCGTAGAGATTTTGCATGTCGGCGAAACTCAAATTTTCTTCCTCAAATTTTTTATCATAGTAGATGGCGCTTTCTCCAGTGTCGGCCAAAACGTGAAATTCGTGCGATAAATCGCCGCCAATTGCGCCAGTGTTGGCCCTTACAGCCATCGGCTTCAAACCCATGGCGCGAAAAATTTTGAAGTAGGTTTCATACATCAAATTATAGGTTTTTTTTGCAGCAGTTTCATCGAGATCAAATGAGTAAGAATCTTTCATCAAAAACTCGCGGCCCCTCATCAATCCAAAGCGCGGACGAATTTCGTCGCGGAATTTCCAGTGAATTTGGTAAAAGTTTTTCGGCAAATCTTTGTAAGAAGTGACGTTTTTGCGAAAGACGTCGGTGATGACTTCTTCATGGGTTGGGCCGTAGAGAATATCGCGGTCATGGCGATCTTTTATGCGCAGCATTTCCTTGCCGTAAGCATCATAACGGCCAGATTCTTGCCATAATTCCGCAGGCTGAATTGTTGGCATCAGAACCTCCAACGCACCTGACTTATCCATTTCGTCGCGCACAATTTTTTCAACTTTGCGCAAAACTTTTAAGCCCAGCGGCAACCAAGTATAAATTCCCGAAGCGGTTTGGCGAATCATGCCGGCGCGCATCATCAGCTGATGCGAAACGACGGTGGCATCGATTGGGTTTTCTTTGAGGGTTGGGAGGAAATATGAGGATAGGCGCATGAAGTGCTTAGTGCATTGTGCTTAGTGCTTAGAGGATTTTTGCTCATAATGAGCGATGAAACCGTTAAGCAACTTTTTGCAGTTGGTAATTTGATTAAGAAAATTTTTTAAGTTTTGGTCTGAAATATATTGCTGATCACCTGCTACAAGAAACTGAGTCTCAAGTTCATAAAGTGATCCCCGAGCAACAAAAATAAACTGCAAAGTATCTCTGGCACTATTTCTTCCACACCCTTCGGCGATATTTGAAACAATAGAAACAGCACTTCTTCTCACTTGGCTAGACAGGCAAAAGAGCTCTTCTTTTGGAAAAGTTTTAGTCAGCAAGTAAGTGGCGCTGCATAGCTCTCTGGCTACTTTCCAAACATCTAGTTCTGTGTATGATTTATTTTGTTTCATTGTTTTACCTAAGCACCAAGCACTAAGCACTAAGCACTTTTTTTATAAAACTTTGCGCGACGCGCACGCCGTGAATGTCAATTGTGTGGTCAAGATTTGGAAAGCTGTGCGCTTCGTGAGTGATATTTTGCGCGGTGAGAATTTTTTTTGCTTCGATGAAATGATCATAAGGCAGCACGGAATCTGCTTCGCCGTGGATTAAGCAAATTTCTGGTTTTGAAATTGAGCGCTCGCCAAGCATTTCTGGCAGAATTGCTCTTCCAGAAAATGAGATGATGCCAGCTGGTTTTTGCGGCATGATTAAACCTTGATAAATCGACATCATTGCGCCTTGTGAAAAGCCAACCAGCAGCAATTTTTCTGGTGGTAATTTGAAGCGCTCAAGTTGTGTATCGATGAAATTTTTCAGCAGCAAATTCGATTTTTTGATGTTGTCGGCAATTTGCGAAAGAGATTTGCGCTCCTGTGAATTTCCATAAAGTGAAAACCATTGATAAGCGTCAGGAAAGCCGCCCTCCCAAGGCTCACAGGCGTTTGGTGAAATGAAATGGGCGTCGGGCAAAACTTGTTTAAATTCGTAAGAGAGGTTGAGTAAGTTCTCGCCGTTAGAGCCATAGCCGTGCAGGAAAATGACTAGATATTTGGGATTTTTTGTATCAGAGTTTTCAAAGAATTTCAGTTGTGACATGATTGATTTTAACCAGTAAATTAGCGCTTCCAAGCCATATGCTTACAATCGATAATCTTTCACTTTTTAGAGATGACAAGAAAATTTTTTCCAATCTCGGTTTTTCGGTAAGCACCTCTTCAGCCTTGATTATCAAGGGTTACAACGGGTCTGGAAAAAGCAGTTTGCTCAAAATTATTGCCGGAATTTTACCGCCAACTTCCGGAAAAATTTTGTGGGGCGGCGAGGATGTAGAAAATTTCCGCGACGATTTTAACGGCGATATGCAA
>JBIKKP010000028.1:0-22007 GCA_044360285.1 Rickettsiales bacterium | reverse complement strand
CAGCGTCAAAAATTTTTCCTGCATTTGCTCAACTATTTTCGCTGGCGAAATCATGTAGCGTTGCAAGTTGTTTAGCTGCAAAAGCCTCTGCGCCAGGAAATTTTTTGGCAAATTTTCTAATTTTTCTTGCGCAAAATTTAGCTTATCTTGCAGCTGCGCCAAAACAGGCGTCGCCAGCTCTGCCGCCGCTGTTGGAGTGGGGGCGCGAAGATCTGCAACATAGTCAATTAACGTCACATCAGTTTCATGACCAACTGCAGAAATCACTGGAATTTCTGATTTAGAAACTGCGCGAACCAAGTCTTCATCATTGAAACAAAGCAGGTCTTCAAAGGATCCGCCGCCTCTGGCAATAATCAAAACATCCGGTTTTTTTACGGCAGAAAGATTGTTAAAAAATCGAATTCCCGCGATAATTTCTTGCGCCGCTTTCTGGCCCTGCACTGAGGCGGGATAAAGCATGACGTGAGCTGGGCAGCGCGCTTCAATTCTGTGTTTAATATCTTCAATCACTGCACCAGTTGGTGAAGTAATCACAGCGATTTTTTTTGGAAAAAATGGAATTTTTTTCTTGTGAATTTCATCGAATAAACCTTCGGCAAGCAAGCGTTGACGACGCTTCTCAATCATCTCCATAATTGCGCCAATTCCGGCAACTTCTAGCTTTTCGATAATAATTTGATAATTGGATCGACCATCAAAAGTGGTGATGCGACCAGATGCCACAAGCTGCAAACCATCCGCCACTTCAAAATCAATTGCCTGCGCCATATTGCGAAAGCAAACAGCGGAAAGTGTTGACTCACCTTCTTTCAACGTAAAGTAAAGATGGCCTGAAGCCGCGCGTTTAAAGCCGCTAACCTCACCTTTTATACGAACATATCCGAAGGCATCTTCAACCAAGCGTTTGATCGTGCGCGAAAACTCTGCAACAGAAAATTCAGGAATGTTGAAACTCACAAACAAATTTTTTGAATTTTAAAAATAGGCTCTAGGGTCAGGCAAATCGCCCTTCCAACCGTTTTTCTAAAAAAATGTCAAAATTAAAAATCGCCATCATCGGTGCTTCCGGCTATACCGGCGCTGAATTGATAAGAATTTTACTTAATCACAAAAAAGTGGAAATTGCCGCGCTAATTGCAAATAGCAACGCCGGACAAAAAATTGAGCAACTTTATTCGAACTTACTGCCATACGGCTTGCCAGCTTTACAAAAACTTGAAGAAGTAGATTTCTCGAAAATCGATGTGGCCTTTGGATGCTTGCCGCACACCACTTCGCAAGAAACTTTTAAAAAACTTTTGAGTGATTCGAAAAACTCGCATCTAAAAATTATCGATCTTTCCGCTGATTTCAGACTTGAGGACCCCACCAATTATTCAAAATGGTATGAGCATGAACATATTGCCCCTGAACTACAGCCGCAAGCAGTTTACGGGCTTTGTGAAATCCATCGTGATAAAATTAAAAAATCAAATTTGATTGCATCGCCTGGTTGCTATCCAACTTCAATTTTGTTACCTTTGATCCCACTTTTGCAAAATAATCTTATTCAAAAAGATGATATCATTATCGACTCAAAATCAGGTGTGACGGGCGCTGGAAGATCGGTTAAACAAGCAAATTTATTCTGCGAAATTAACCAATCATTCAAAGCCTACTCTGTTGGCAGACACCGGCATATGGGTGAAATTGAGCAAGAATTAGGCAAGGCGGCGAAAGCAAAAATCGAAGTAGAATTTACGCCACACCTTCTGCCAGTTAATCGCGGCATTCTTTCAACAATTTATGTCAAACTCAGCGACAAAATTTCTAAGCAAGATGTTATTAATTGCTTAGAGACAAAATATGAAGATGAAGCCTTTGTTTCTCTGACTTCAGACGATGTAAGTTTGAAAGATGTTGTTGGCACAAATCGCTGTTTGATTGGCGTCAAATCAGCAAGAAGCGCAAATAAAATCATCATTCTTTCGGCAATTGACAATCTATGCAAAGGCGCGTCAGGACAGGCTGTACAAAGCATGAACATAATCTTTGGCTTCGATGAGAAAGAAGGTTTAGAAATGGCACCGATCTTTCCTTAGACTTGATGAAAACCATCTTCGCCCCAATAACTTCGCCACTTCGCACCGGAATTTCTTTAATTAGAATTTCAGGCAGCGAAACAAAAAATTGCCTGCGCGCCCTTGGATTTAAAGGCGAAGCGCAGCATCAAAAAATTTCTCTGCAGAAATTAAAAGAACCGCAAAGCGGCGAAATCATTGACGAGGCGCTGGTTAGCTTTTTCAAGGCACCGCATAGTTTTACTGGCGAAGATGTTGCTGAAATTTCTATTCACGCCTCGCCTTTCATTCTCAGAAAAATTTTGGAAATCCTTGCTAACCAGCCAGATGCAAGGTTTGCCGAAGCTGGTGAATTTTCGAAACGCGCTTTCTTGAATGGCAAAGTTAATCTTACGCAAGCGGAAGCAATTCCAGATTTAATTGCCGCAGAGACAGCAGTGCAGCATCGCCAAGCCATGTTGCAGCTTTCTGGAAAACTTGGTGAAATTTATGAAAATTGGCGTTTTAGACTTGTTGAAACATCAGCGCTGCTGGAAGCGGCAATTGATTTTCCTGACGAAGATTTGCCAAAAAATATCATTGACAAAGTTGAAGGCGAAGTGGCCAAACTTGCCGCAGAAATCAAAAATCATCTCAACGATAATCACTTGGGCCAGAAAATAAAATCGGGCTTAAACCTTGCCATTATTGGCGCGCCAAATGTTGGTAAATCAAGTTTGCTGAATTTTTTAGCACAAAGTGACGTGGCAATTGTTTCTGAAATTGCCGGCACAACCCGCGACATTATTGAGACGCACTTAGATATTGCCGGTGTTGCCGTAAAAATTTCTGACACGGCGGGAATCAGGGAAACGCAAGATAAAATTGAAGCGGAAGGAATTCGTCGCGCACTTAAAAAAGCTGCGGAAGCGGACATAAAAATTCTCATGATCGATGCCACAAAACCACTTATAAATCACGACCTGCTTGATGAAAATACCTTAATTCTTGCCAATAAAATCGACCTATCCGAGTTTAACGTAATACCCGAGAACGAGGCACTGAAAATCTCTTTAACCCAAAATATCAATCTCGAAATCTTCTTAAAAAAGCTGGAAGAAATGGTTTTAAAAATTGTTCCACAGCTTGGAAATCCAACAATCACGCAGGAAAGATATCGCGTTTCGCTAAAAAATTCTTTGGAATTTTTGGAAAATTTTTCTTTGAAAAAAAATATCGAACTCGCTGCTGAAGACCTACGTATGGCGGCTCGCGAGATTGGCAAAATCACCGGCAAGGTTGATATCGAAAACATTTTGGATGTGATTTTTTCACGCTTCTGCATCGGAAAATAACTAAAAACCCAAAAATTGACCTTCATACTTCTCCCCTCAATTGGTAGTTTGACGCTTGACATTGGCAGCTTAATTAGCGCGCATCCCGCCCTAATTAACGACCTTGCTGGCCACGCTTTGGCGCATGCTCTTTACAGCTATGTTCGTCGTGGTGCGCATAATCGCAGGTCTAGACGCGAGAATAGAAAAGAAATGAATCGCCGCCGCCGCTGGTTCGTCGATAACATTGTTCTACATCACAAAAGACTTCATGATCGTAATCGCGCCATTGTAATTAGCGATGCACGTACGCGCGCTTTGGCGAAGAAAAAAATGCAACGCGATCCAAGAACACAAGGCGCGCCAGACGTTTCACCAAACCAAGACAGTTCAATGAAATGGCGCAATGCAATTAGCCTAAAAGATCGTGGCTTAAAAATTCGCGGCACAATTGATCTCAAAAAATCACGCGCCCGCAGCAGATGGCTTAGCGTTATGAGTGCAAAAGCTTCTTAAATTGCTTTCAATAGGCGCGACAAAAATATCAATTTTTGTGATAAGGGTGATTATCAATAATCGTCGAAGCGCGGTAAAGCTGCTCAGCAAGTAAAGCTCGCACCATCAGATGCGGAAAGGTCATCAATCCAAAAGAAATTTTTAGTGCGGCTTTGTTTAGAACCTCTTGCGACAAACCATTTGATCCACCAATTGCAAAAGAAATGTTAGAAGAGCCATTAACGGCGCTATCTGCTAATAATTTTGCAAAGTCGGTGCTTTTGAATTGGCGAGCATTTTCATCTAAGGCAATTAGTTTTGAACCGGGCCTCAAAGCCTTTAAAATCAACTCTCCTTCGCCTGTTTTAATTTTTTCTACCGAAAAGTTTTGCGAATTTTTTAGATCAAATTCTTTAAGCTCGACACGCCATTTTAGACGCTTCAAATAGTTTTCGAAAACTAGGCGATGTGGAGAATTTTCAAATTTTCCAATTGAAAGAATCGTGATATGCATTGACTTAAAAATTAGCTTTAACAATTAGACCGACCTTACTGCCACAAGTCTTCAAGAACCAACAAAAAATTACATGAGAATAGCAATTTACCCAGGAACTTTTGATCCAATTACATTTGGCCATATCGACATCATCAAAAGGGCCGCCGGTTTATTCGATCACCTCATAATTGCCGCCGCAAAAGATAATTACAAAAATCCACTTTTCAGCTTGGAAGAAAGAGTTGCTCTAATCAAAGAAGAAGTGGCTTCGCTTGAATGCGCGCCACGAGTTTCGGTGGAAAAATTTGAAGGATTATTGGTGAATTTTGCCCGCAAAAAAAACTCCTGCGTTATAATTCGTGGGCTTCGCGCTGTTTCTGATTTTGAATATGAATTTCAAATGTTTGGCATGAATTCAAAACTCGACAGCGAAATTCAAACTATTTTTCTTCCAGCTTCCGAAACAAATCACTTCATTGCATCTAGGTTGGTAAAAGAAGTGGCAAAGCTTGGTGGCGATATTTCAAAATTTGTTTCACCAAATATCGCGCAAAAACTCAGCCAAAAAATTGGCGCCAAATGATCATCAAAGATGAAATTCTAGTTCTGTGCGACGATAGACCTGGAACAGCTTCGCAGGCTGTTGGCCTTGCTAAAGAAATTGGCCTTCCTCACAAAATCTTTAAGCTGAATTATAGTTTTTTTTCGCGTTTACCGAATTTTTTTCTTGGCAAATCGCTGCTTGGTTTAGACGAAGAAACTTACCAAAGAATTAAAGATTTAAAACATCTTCCAAGACTCATAATCTCTTCAGGCCGAAGGTCTGCGCCGGTTGCATTATTCTTAAAAAATCTCTCAAGAAATCGCAGCAAAATTGTGCAAATTATGCATCCAAATTTGCCACTTGGTAAATTCGATTTTGTGATTTTACCTAAACATGATTGCCAAGATGAAAGAAAGCACCCCAACCTTTTGACAAGCGTTGGATCGCTGACGCAAGTTTCTGATTCATTGATTGCACACGAAAAAGAAAAGTTTGCGCCCTGGTTTCAAAATATCGAAAAAACTAAAATTGCCGTACTGCTTGGCGGTGACTCAAAAAACACAAAATTTGAAAAAAGTACGGCAATAAAATTAGGCAAACTTCTCTCGAAAATTGCCAATAATATGGACGCCAAACTATTGGTTTTAAACAGTCGCCGCAGCGGAAAAGAGCTTAGCGAAGCTCTGAAATCAAACCTTACTTGTGATTTTGATTTTTTTGATTGGGAGAAAGTTGCCAAAGAAAATCCCTACATGGCAATTCTTGGTTGGGCAGATTTTTTTGTAATTACCGGCGATTCGGTTTCAATGATCTCTGAATGCTGCGCAACAGCAAAACCTGTTTATGTCTTCGACGACAAAAAAATTTCTGCAAAAAAACATCGCAAATTTCATCACGCCTTATTTGCACAAAATTACGCCAAAAAGCTGCTGCATAGCGCAACAAAATTAGAAAATTTTTTACCGCAAAAACTACAAGAAACGAAAAGAATTTCGACCCTGATTCGTCGTCATTTTTAACTTGCATTGCAAGCGCGATAGAAGCAAAAAAAGCAGATTATTTCTGCAAAAAAATCCCCTCAAAATTGTTTCCAAAACAGCTAGCACATCTCTATCGAAGACTGCGCTATAGCCTTAATTTTCTAAGGCCGGCTCTTGTCTTGCTGTTTTTGGCAATCTCCTCCTCTTGTACCGACCAAGGCTGTATCGAAGCTGACGATTTTGGTGAATATGAGTCACAAACAATCGAAGTTAGCACCAACGAATCACAATCAAATTGCGATTACGATCCGTCAAAAAGTTTAACTGATATGGCGCAAGGTTTATCTTTGCGAGACCCAACAAGTGGATGTTTTGTGACTGGCTCGCAAACAATAACTCCGGAATCGGGTGGCAGCCCAATAACATCTTCTCCGGGCTGCAACAGTTTTGCGAGCGAAGCTAATAAAAGGACCTGCGCTGAATTATGCGTTGAGAAATGCATAGCCTCTTTGGGATCTTCCTCTGACGCCGAACCTAACTGGCAATCAACAGACGAAAAGGTATCTGGAAAAAATGTTGGTGTCACCATCAGGCCAGGCTCTGAAATTATGATCCGCGCTTCTGGCGCCATAACCCTTGGTGACTCAGCAACATATAGCCCAATTTACATTCAGGCTGACTCAATAATTCCTCACAGCAAAGCCGAAGATTGGTCAACTTTGAATTTTGATGTTCGCGCCGATCAAACAATTAACTTGGCTTTCAGTGGTCAGTGGAATGATAATACTACGGGATCAGGTGGCAACTTCATTGGCTCTGGCTCTGATGCAACCAATTTAAGCAGAGCCGTAAATGGCGCAAAAAAACTTATTCCCTTCCTCATTCCTCATCCAGAGGGCTATGGCTTCAACAGCTCTAACGGAGTAAGAACAGCAGAGAAAGACGGAACCACTGGCGTTCCACTTCTTCCTGACCCATCGACTTGGAAATGCGAATATTCTGGCACCGACACCAAACAAGGGGTCTGCTCCTATAAAGACAATCCTTACACCAGCATTGGTTATGCCAACGTTGACGATGACGCGGCAATGGCGGCCTTTCCAATTTCGTCTGATTTAAAAACAACTACGCTGGGAAAATATGGTGGCATCCTTCGCTGGAACAATGACGGGCTTGAATCAACAGCAAGCTTTAACCCCTTCCAGTCAGTCACTTGCGACCCTTCAAATGGCACTTGCACAAACGTAAGCACAATTGACGCAAATAAAGGCCGAATGATTGGCGAGGCCAGTTCAATTTACATCACCAACAACAGCAGTTTTGCCTATGAAGCTTCTTTCAAAGCCCTGACTAGCAGCTCATCTTGCAACACCACACTTTCTGTGTCGGTCAAAGATTCCAGCGACGCCACACTCTACTCTTTTCCAATTGTTACCGTCACTAATTCTGGCTGGAGTAATAATAAAATTTCCGTCGAACGTGGTCAGAAACTGGTAATTACCCACGACAGTACTGGCACCGCAATTAGCAGTAATTGCAAAAAAACTATCGCTGTGCGCTTCAACAGGTATCACGATATCAGCATAACACAATCTGGTTTGCTGCGCTTCACAATGCTTGGTGGCAATTCTGAAAGTTGCACACTTGTTGGTCGTATCATCAATCCAAATGGCGTACACACTGGCGGAACTTTAGCAGATTTTTACGAACACGATAATTTCGCCACCACACCTTCAACCGACCCACTTAATTCCTTAAGGGTGGGCGGAACTATGCGCAGCGTTAACGAAGCTACTGCGATGAATTGGTCGAAAAGAGTTTTTGTGCGCAAAGGTCAAATAATTCGCTTCTCACCAGATAGCTGGAATGGCTCTTGGACAACACAAGATGGAGTAGCAAGACAATGCGGCATTGGCATGGCAATGACCTTGGAACCAAAACCTGCGGTTATCTGTCCAGTAATTATGGATGATTACGTTGATAATCCAAACTGCGTTCCAGACATTAAAGACGGCATTTTGATTGGATGCAAAGTGACATCTCCAGCTTGCAACAACCCAAGTCCGCCGGCCTCGGCTTATTGTCCAATTGAGTATTGCCAATATAAACTCAACTGCACTGCTGGCGTTGCCCCAGACTATCTTAAAACCGGCTGCACCAAAGGAACTGAAGTAAATGACGCCACCAGATGCAACTCAATTACAGGAAATGATGGTTTTCGTTGCAGTGAATGCGCCGATGCCATGCTTGCTGTCGAGCAAATTCCTGCAAAAACGCCTCTGAGTAGTATCTTCATTTGTTATGACTTAGAAAATTACACCGGAAAACTGGCCAATGTTGTCAATAAAACAACCCGGGCCACCGTTGACTCTTTCCTTGCTTCAGCAAGCGCTAAAGGCGCCGTTGAACTCAGAAGCTTTAATGGATACTATGGAAATCTGAGCAACTTTAGCAGAAAACCTAGCGCCTCCAACCCGGGCAACTTCGAACTTGAGACGAATGGCAACATCATCTATCAATCAAGAAGCTCGCTAACTTTTTCAAAAAGTGGAAGGCTGAGATTTTTCGTTGCCGATGGCGCCAGCTTTAATGATTCGAATGGCGCCATAGAAGAAGACTATTCCAACAACACGCCGCACAGCGCGCTTTATAGCGGCAGCAACGGTATGAAAATCACTCCAAGCGGAACGCTGGAATTTAACAATGGCCAATGGCTGCAAATAAAGCTTTGCGAAGAGATAAGAAATTCTGCAGGCAACTTAGTTTACACCTGCAAAAGCAATAGCGAGCCAAGCTCGGTTCCCGGCGGTTACCCAAAAATTCTTGAGATAAGCAGACCAAACAGCGCCGAACAGGCAAGCCAATCACCAAACATTGGCGATAGCAACTACATGTTCGATTCAAGCGGAAACTTATACCGCGTCACCGGTGCGCTAGACAAAGATTGTAAAGTTGATCCACACGGCATTTCAACTACACCTGGAATCTACACTTATTGTCACACTTACAGATACGGCGGCACTTCCGATCAAATTAAAGATCTGCGTCTTACTTTCAAAATTATCGACCCAGAATTTGGTAATTGCCAAATCTCAGACCCCTCGAATAACAGCATGAGAAATGCAAACAGTCCTTCTTGGGACGGGCTTATCACCAAAAATCCACATTATGCAGAGCCTAATTGCGATACCGCAAATCCTAGCGCTGAACGCCCCACTGTAAAGAACGGCGTTGCTGGCTCTAGCGGCGGAGTTCGCACTTGTATTGCAGCAACTGGTGTTGGCCAAATGTGCGGGGCAAATGAAAGCATTTCTGTGGAACCAGCTTGCAAAAAAGAATTCTACTGTGCCAATCGCTACTCAAACAACACCGGTAAATATCTTGTAAATGTTAAGGTAAAAAATCCGGTCAGCGGTGCAATTTCTAATATCGTCAGCGACGTCATAACCCCGGTTGTTGAAATCATGGATGGTCCACAAGACGGCAGTAAAATGGGCCAAGCTGAACGCGTTTACAAACTCATCATCTCCGACAGTCGCTACAAAGCGATTTTAAATATGTGCTTGGTGGTAATGTTTACCTTCTACGGTTTTGGTTACCTGATGGGTGTAAGCGAACTGAGTCATAACCAAATCATCGATCGCATCATTAAAATTGGGTTGATCTATCTATTTGTTGGTGAGGCAGGCTGGTATTGGTTCGACAAAATCGCCGTAAAATTTTTCAAGAACGGAACAGATCAAATTGCCTTCCTGATGGCATCGTCATTCGATGATTCACCAGAACTTGCACAAGCTATTCAAAACAATTCTTATTACGACAAATCAATTCTATTTGGCGGCGTCGATAAAGTTTTCGGACTCTTCTTTGCACAAACCGTACAGAAAAAAATCTCTGCACTTCTCTTTGCCAGCATTTTCGGTTGGGCATATTTAATCATCATCTACATGAGCTTCATGCTTTATGTTTATGCTGTGGCTAACGCCGTGTTGATCTATCTCACCGCACAAGTCTTCATCTCGATTCTATTCACGCTTGGCCCGATATTCTTCATCTTTACACTTTTCAAACAAACGAAGGATATGTTTGACGCCTGGCTCAATCACATCATAAGTTTTTCGCTGCAACAAATCTTCCTACTTACCACTCTCGCCTTCTTCAACATGATGATGTATGAGGTAATTAAGATGTCGCTGGGCTATAAAATCTGTTGGGAGGAAGTTTGGACAATTAACATCATCACTCCAATCAGCTTACTGTCTTTCTGGACGATAGCCTCTTTACCACCTAGAACCGACAGCAATTCCAATGTTGGCAATATCGGCAACAATGAAGGCATACCTTCCCTCTTCTCGATTTTATTCATCTGGGTTATCGCCTCACTAATGGGTAAGTTCATCACCATGATGTCAGAACTAGCTCAAAGTCTTGCCGGCGGCGCAAGCGCAAGCAAGCTCTCTGCTGGCATCAAGGCAATTGCAGGTGAGATTAAGAAAAACGTTGGTGGCATAATTAAAGAATATGGCTGGACCAAGACTGGTGGCTCTGATCTTATGAAACGTCTTGACCAAAAACTTTTCAATTCAGGCGAATATGCAGAAAGAGAACGGAAATTGAAAAAAGAGCAATATGCTCTAGACTCCTCAAAAAAATCACAGCTCTCTAGCCACGCCAACAACGCTATCCAAGACCACAAAATCAAAAATGCTGCCAAACTTCAGGGTATGAGCGAAAAAGAGCGGCTAGATGAATTAAGAGGAGTTAAAGAAAAAGCACTTCAAGAAAAAGCTAAAGAGCTTGGAATTGGAGATAGCGAACTAAAGAGACTAAGAAGCGACAAAGGTCTTAAAACGACCAGCGACAACCCTTTTGTTGCCGCCCTGCAAGCAGGAAAACAGATGGTCAATGGAACTCTAACAAAATCGATAGATGACAACGACGTCAAAGCGAACTACTCGCATGAAGAAGCGAGAGAGGCAATGAAGAGCATGAACGCAGAAGAGCGCAAAAATTTCATGCAGTCTGCAAAAGACGGCAATATCAGAATCGATAAAAAAGCTTCCGATAAAGCGCTGGACGCAGTAAAGGGACTTGGCTCAGGTGCAAAAAAAATCTTCACCCAAAATCCGCTACGCACAGCAAAAGAAGGTATAAAAGCTGCTGGTCGCGGCCTTAAATCAATGGCGAAAAAAACCGGAATTCACGATGAAGAATATAAAAAAGCCGAACAAGAACTGGTCGATCTAGGAGCAATTCCTGAAATGAGATCTGGCACGGGCTTTTCACGCACCGACAAAGAGAAAAAAGATATTCGCGAAAGACAAAGGCAGAATGCCGCAGCAATGAAATTGGGCGTTAAACAAAAACAAAGCAGCGTTGACGCTCTTGATGCCCTTGAGCGCGAGCATGCATATCAAAGCAGAATCGAAGAAATCGATAAATCGGATGATAACTTCGTAGTAAAAAAAGCAAAAAAAGCCGCAGCAAGAATTGGGCGCGCAGGAGCAAATAAATATACAGCAAAAGGCAGAGCCCGAAGATCAAAAGCACTTGCCGATATGAAAGAATCGGCGCAGAGAAGTGTTGAGGGTAAGATTGCCACAGCAACCGCCAAACAAGCCAAATTAGCCGGTATTGAAACTAAAGCCCACGAAACACTTGCAGAAGCAAATGACGCTTTCGAATCTCACAGGCAATCTAGTGGTATTGCGCAACTTGAGCAAACTGGAAAAAAACGATCTTTAGCTGCAAGATCACTAAGTTCGCAAGCCAGAAAAGAACACGAAGATTACAAAAAAGCTCAAGCTGCTAAATCTACTCCAGAATATGCAAAAGTAGATAACGCAAGAAAGCAGGCGCAAGTCGCGCTAACCAGAGTTAAGCAAGAGCAAGCAAATGTGCAGGCGCAAATTGGCGGCTTACAAAAAATAAAATCTAACATTACTCACGCACAAGAAATCGATGCGCAAAGAAGAGATCCTGCGCATGAAGACGTGTCATCGCAAGCACATAAAGGTGTAATTGAACAATTCGGTCAAAGGCTTGACGTAGTACAGCAGAAAAAAGGCTCTCTCGAAGCACGCAGAACCGCCCTCACCAACGATAGAAAACGACTTGCTGCAAATGCTGGACCGATATTTGGCTCAAGAACTCCAGCGCAACAAGAAGCTAGAGACCAAATGGATAAAATAGATGCCGAATTAGGAACGATAAATAGCCACATGGAAGGGCTTGATCAGCGTGAAGAAGGACTGGGGATGGCAATAGCTCAGATGGAAAAAGCACAAGATATTGTGAACAGAGCTAACAAAGCAAAAAAAGCTGCCGAGCCAAATTCGCGTCAATATCGAAAAGCAGAAGCTGTGCTAAAAAAATATAACAAGATCAATGCAAAATCAGATCCAAAAGATTTTGAAGAAAGTCTCAGAGATTTTGCAGAAAGTGGTGAAGTAATGGAACCTGATCTTGAAGATTTATCTGATTCCGCGTTCTGGAGAGCAGTTGACGTTGATGGCGTAGAAAAAGAAACAAGATCACACCGCTCTAGCTCTCCAATGAGGGCAGCTGGTCCAACCGCTCCAAGGCCTACACGTAGAACTAACACATCTGGAACTGACGAATAAAAACTCGTCACAAAAAAATCGTCGCGAAAAATGCCGAAAAAAAATCAGTAAAAAAAGTTTCTGATTCGCGCATAAAAAAATTTCTCAGAAAGAAAATCGCACAAGAAGAAAAATTTTTCTAAAAATTTTAAAAAATCAAAACATCGCCAAATCAGCAATATCAATGCTTAAAGGCGGTAAGGAAAAAAATAAATGGAAATGACTCTGCAACAACACTTCGCCGAATTACGAAAAAGAATAATTTTTTCTGCGTGTTTTTTTATCGTAGCATTTTTTCTCAGCTATTTTTTCTCAGAAAAAATTTATCAATTTTTACTACAACCTTTTGCTGAAATTTCGTACGAAGTTGAAAATCGTAAACTGATCTACACCAGCCCGGCTGAAGCCTTCGTCACTTATATCAAACTTTCTCTTTTTTCTGCTTTATTTTTTTCTTTCCCAATTTTTTGCGCAGAATTTTATCTATTTTTGTCGCCAGCTTTGTACAAAAATGAGAAAAAAAATATGCTGAAAATTTTTTTCGCAGCGATTTTTTTATTTTTATTTGGCGCAATTTTTGCGTTTTATTTTATTCTTCCAGTTGCTTTGCAATTCTTCGCAAGCTTTGAAAATAAAGGCTTGGCGACATCATCATCTCTTCCAATTTTTCTTGAAACGCGACTCAGTGATTATTTAAATTTTGTAAAAAATTTGTTACTTGGTTTTGGTGTCGCTTTTCAATTACCAATCTTGTTGCTTTTTTTAATCAGAGTTGGTTTTTTGTCGCTCGATGACTTACGAAAGAAGAGAAGATATTGGATTGTGATCATTTTCATAATGTCCGCGATCCTTACCCCGCCTGATGTCGTGAGTCAGTTGAGTTTATCAGTTTTGCTAATGATTTTTTTCGAAATCGTCATCTTAATTGGTAAAAATTTTAACGTTAAAAAATAAATAAAATGGCTACCAAGAAAGCAGCTCCTAAAAAAGCAGTAAAAAAAGTTGTTAAAAAAGCAGCTCCTAAAAAAGTTGTGAAAAAAGTTGTGAAAAAAACAGCTACCAAAACAGCTGCTAAAAAAACTACCAAGAAAAAGTAGTTCTTTACGCAAGTAAAAAATCTAAAAAGTAAAAGGGCGTGGTCTCAATAGAGGCCACGCCCTTATTACTTCTGCTGGGTTTCTTAAACCAAGACCAAAATCTCTCTTTTTTTATCTCTTCATCGTCAAATCTTTCGATAAAAACTGCCTTACCGTCACTTTCACCGGCGATGCATTCGGTGTTCTTGCCTGATTTTCCGTATTCACAACATCGCATAAAATATCCAAAGAAACGCCGCCATCATAGCACATACAAATCGTAAAAGTTTTTTTATCTAATTTACGAATCGTGTTTCTGTTAATGATGCGAAAAGAGTTTTCTTTGCTTTGGCGTGAGAGCAAAAAGAGGCGATTTAAAATCTTCAAATAGGTCTTTAAACGCTTGCTGCCGCTATCTGGAATTGGAATTGTACCTGACATTATATTTTCATCACTAACATCGATTAGATAGCTAAAAATCTCTTCAGCAATTTCCGCTGTTTCACTCTCAATTTTTTGAAAAACTTCGCTAATCCTTTTTAAATTCGTCAACACATTCGCAGAAGGAGTTTGCGGAGAAAAGGAAGGATTTTTTTCAATATCGTTAACCATTTTTTATAAAAAGTTTTTTAAAAAATCAGAAATTTCGGTAAAAATTTTATTTTCCGAATTCAGTCTCAACTCAACAAATCCGCGGACTCGCGGCAGAAGATCTAGGTAAGTTTTTTTATTATCACGCATCGCCAAGCGACAAAAAATTCCTAAGATTTTTATGTTGCGTTGCAGTGATAAAATTTCGTAATCAGTTGCAAACTGTTCACTGCTGCAGCTCGATTTTATCAAATAATAATCGTAAATCTTTTTCCTAACCTCTTCATCAACATCCCTTCTAGCATCTTCAAGAAGCGAAACAAGATCATAAGCATTTGAACCAATAACAGCATCTTGGAAATCAAGCAAACCAACGCTTTGAAAGGTTTGGCGATTTTTCAAAACCATCAAATTATCAGCGTGATAATCGCGCAAAACCAAAACCTGATTTTCTTTCGAAAGCAAATCAAAAAGCTTAAACCACAAAAATCTGAAACGCGCTTTTTGCGCAAGATCAATTTTTTTTCCCTGCGCTGGAATATACCAATCAACGAAAAGCATCACCTCACGAAAAAGCAGCGCGCTGTTGTAGCAAGCGACATCTTTTGGCGCAGAAATTTTATGCAATTGAAGCAAAACATCGCAGGCTTTTTCATAAAGCTCTAGCTCACCTTGCAAACTAGCTGCAAGCACTCTGCCATAGGTATCGTCACCTAAATCTTCAAGCAGGATAAAACCATTTTTCTCATCAATTGCGAAAATTTTTGGCGCGGAAAAATTATGCGAAACCAAAAATTTATCAATCGCAACAAAAGGATAAATGTCCTCAAATTGCGGCGGTGCAAACATCAAAATAAAAGTTTTTTCACCGCAAAAAATTCGATAGTAAGAACGAAAAGAAGCATCACCCGCAACTTTTTTTATCGCACAATCTGTCAACGAATTTTTCGCTAAAAAATCTCGCGCTAGATTTTCGTTAAGCTCAATCATATTGCTAGAAATCCAACTTAGAGTAGTGTTCTGGCGGAACGATGCCTGGAATTCTGTCTTTCAAAATTTCACCAAAAACTTTGTGAGATTTGATCAAGCTATACCATTCTTTAACCGGTAAATAGTGCTGCCAATTGACATCGCCGAAATAATCGAGCACAGAAATTTGCGAAGCTGCTGCAAAATCTGCGACAGAAATTTGATCTCCGGCCAGATATCTTCTAGTCTCAAGCAGATATTCAATATAACTTAAATGGATATTTAGATTCTTTCTTGCCACACGCAAAACTTCTGAGTTCGGTGATGTGGCACCTGGCAAATAGCGGTTGAAGAAACGTTCGTTCAAAACATATCTAGTAACTTCGCTATAAAATTTTTCATCAAACCAATTTTGCAAACGACGCGCTTCTGCTCTTTTTACAACTGAATCGCCAAGAAAATTTTTACCGGAATGATGCTTTTCTTCTGCATATTCAATGATCGCCGAACTCACGCAAATCACTGCTGCATTGGCATTATCAAACAAAACTGGAACCGTTCCCGCCGGATTCATCGCGATAAATTCCTTGCGTCGCTCCCAAAAATTTTCTTGAACTAATTCGAAACCAATTTCTTTCGCCGCCAAATGCGCTCTGACCTTACGCGAGAAGGGACAAATTGGGTGATGAAAAAGACGATACATGTTTTTGATTTAAATTTGTGTTTTAGAAAAACTGGCAAAACGAAGCTTACCTCAGAGACTAAAAACGAAATCTTAATCTATAACCAGAAATCATGAAAAAAATTGCCCTCATTGACGGCTACGGCTTTGTCTTTCGCGCCTATCACTCGCTGCCCCCATTAAATCGACCAGACAAAACGCCAGTTGGTGCAGTTTATGGCTTCACCAATATGTTAATCAAACTGCTGGCCTCGCTTGATGTCAGCCACGTTGCCGTTGTTTTTGATTCTGGTTCAAAAACTTTTCGAAACGACATTTATCCAAAATATAAAGCCAACCGCCCGCCCTGCCCAGAAGACCTAAAACCACAATTTCCAATTGTGCGTCAAGCCGCGGAATCGCTAAACATTTGCGTGCTCGAAAAAGTTGGCTTCGAAGCTGACGATATCATTGCTACCATCGCCAAAAAATCAGCGGCAGAAGGTTATCAAGTGGTAATTGTTTCATCTGACAAAGACCTCATGCAGCTAGTCGATGAGAGGATTGTGATGTATGACGCTATGAAAAATAAGTTGATTGGCATAAACGAAGTGAAGGAGAAATTTTTCGTCGAACCAAAAAAAGTTTTGGATATTTTGTCACTGATGGGCGACAGCTCTGACAACGTTCCGGGCGTCAAAGGCATTGGCCCAAAAACCGCGGCAGAATTAATTGAGCAGTTTGGCACTTTAGAAGAAATTTTTTTACATCTCGACCAAATCAAGCAAGAGAAGCGTCGCGAACTTTTAGCCGCTGGCGAAGAAAATGCAAAATTATCGAAAACTTTGATCACACTTGATGAAAATGTTGAGATGGGGATTTCACTAAAAGATCTCGAAGTAAAAAACATCGAACCGCACAAACTACTCGGTTTCTTGACAGAGCAAGGCTTTCATTCCCTTGTGACACGAGTAAAAAAAGAATTTCACATCGAAGAAAATTACGCGCCAAAGCAAGAAAAACCGCAGCAACATACCACAAAAAAATCTGTAGAAAATCGTGCTTTTTCTAGCGTCAAAAAAACAAAACTTACTTCAGTTGAAGAGCTTGACAAAGTCGCCAAAAAAGCGGCTCTAAACGGAATTATGGCAATCGATTTTTCAACAAGCGATGACGAAATAAAATTCATTACAATCTCAACTTTTAGCCACGAAAAATCACCGGAAGAAATTTTTTATTTTCAAGTTGAAAGCGAGCAAAAACAAAGTGGTGGCGATCTTTTTAACTTCGAAGCAACCCAAGAGAATCAAGATTTGCCGCTAGATTGCTTAAAAAAAATTTTGGAAGACCAAGCGATCAAAAAAATCTTCTTCAACGCCAAAGATTTTTTAAACTTTGCTAAAGTTTCTGCTTTTGAAGATGTGGCGTTAATCAATCACCTGTTGACCTCATCGACTAAAAATAATTTGTGTGAAATTATTGAGATGAACCTCAATGAAGATTTAAACGAACTTGGATTTGGCGAATTTTTCGATAAAAAAGAAATTGAAGATGAAGCAAAAAAAATTGATTTTTTCTGCTTCAAAAATTTTGCAATTGCCGAACTTTACCAAATTTTTTCTCCACGAATTTTTAGCGAAAAATTAAACGAGGCTTATTTTTCTTACGAGCTACCATCCCTTGAGATTCTAGCCGCTATGGAAAATTATGGCGTGAAAATCGACAGCGAAAAACTTCACCAACTCTCGCAAGAATTTGGCAAAAAAATTGAACAGCTCAGCAAAGAAATTTATGAACTTGCTGGTTGTGAATTTAACATCGCCTCACCCAAGCAACTTGGCGAGATTTTATTTGAAAAACTTGGCCTCGCCTCATCAAAAAAATCTAAAAAAACCGGCGCGCTTTCAACTAATTCAAAAGTGCTCGACGAGCTTGATGCTGAGGGCTTTGCGATTGCTGGAAAAATTTTAGAATTTCGCAAATTTTCTAAATTAAAAAATACTTACAGCGACGCACTGCCAAAAGAAATTAACAAAAAAACTGGGCGAGTTCACACGCATTTTTCAACAACCTCAACCATCACCGGAAGGCTCAACTCTAGCTCTCCTAACCTGCAAAACATCCCAATCAAAACGCAGGAAGGAAAAGAAATTCGCAAATGCTTTATCGCCGAAAAAAATCACTTTTTGCTTTCTGCTGACTATTCGCAAATTGAACTTCGCGTCATTGCTCACGTCGCAAAAATTGACGCTCTAACCAATGCTTTTGCGGCTGGAAAAGATATTCACAAAATCACTGCTGCACAAGTTTTTGGAATTTCTGAAGAAGAAGTTGATGAGGAAAAACGTTCACAAGCGAAAGCGATAAATTTTGGCATCATCTATGGAATCAGTGCTTTCGGGCTTGCAAGGCAGCTAGGAATTTCCAAACACGACGCCGACACTTACATAAAATCTTATCTTGCCACTTATCCAGGCATCGACACTTACATGAAAGAAACGGTTGCAAGTGCTCGCACGCAAGGCTTCGTTCAAACAATTTCAGGAAGAAAATGCTTCATCTTCGACATCAATAACAAAAATTTTATGATCAGAAGTGAGGCGGAAAGACAAGCAATCAACGCGCCAATTCAGGGCAGCGCGGCCGATATTGTGAAGATGGCGATGATTCGCTTAAGCAAGAAATTTTTCGAGGAAAAATTACAGGCAAAAATGATTTTACAAATTCATGACGAAATCATTGTGGAAGCCCCAGAAGATGAGGTTGAAATTGTCAAAAAAATCATGAAAAGCGAGATGGAAAAAGCGGTGATTTTGCAAACCCCTCTCAAAGTTGACATCAGCGTTGGAACAAGGTGGGAATAAATTGCTAATCGTTTTTTATTTCTAAAACCCTACCAACAATCTCTTTTAAATCGGCCTCAAGATGAGCGTAAGAAAATTTTTCTTGCACACGGACAAAAGAACTATCGACCAACTTTTGCGCCAAATCTTCTTCTTGAGATAGGTGTAAAATCGCTTCAGCAAAGCGCTCATCAATGGTTTCGGCTGGATTTAATTCAACCTTCAGAGCATCAATTTCGTTACGCAAAACTTCTTTTGGACCATCGCAAGCAGTTGAAATAATCGGCGTTTTGAACTTCATCGCCTCAAGCAAGACCAAGCCAAAGGTCTCACGAAGAGAAGTCAGGCAGAAAATATCAATTTGGGCAAAAAAACTTTTTTTATCCTCAACCCAACTCACAAAATCGACCTCTTCTTGCAAATTTAATTCTTTTACCAGGCCTTGCAGATATTGCTCTTGCGGGCCAGAACCGGCAATTTTTAAATGAAATTTTTTGCTGAGATTTTTTTCCTTAATTTTTTTCAGCGCCAAAATCGCAAAGTGAAATGCTTTAATTTCATCAAACCTTCCCATCACGCCAATAGTAATTTCAGGCTTTCTAGGCAAATCTATTTTCACTTCTGAATCATTTTTATCATGCAGTGAAACCGCGTTATGCACAACGAAACTGCGGTCTTGTTTTTGTCCAAAATCAATAGTGCGATAAAAAATTTTTTTGTTAACCGAAAGCACCAAATCCGCACCAATAGAGCGTTTGACGTTCATACTGTGATTTATCGCAACCGTAAAAACTTTCTTTTTGGTGATTTTTTTTACCGCTTTCAAAGTGAGTGCCGATGCCCTGCCAGTATGGACAAACACCGCATCCGCATCAAATTCTTCGAGATATTTTTTGATATTCCTAACCGCAATAAAATCGTAAAAACCCAAAGAATTAGTGGTTGTGCCAATTTTTGAACAAAACTCTGCAACCTTACCAATATAAGGCGCATCAGGTTTCACAATTGCCGAAACTTCGTGGCCCAAATTTTTTAGAGCGCGAATGTAATCAATAAAAACCTGCTCTGCTCCGCCATTAGTTGAAGTCAGGATTATGTTAGCGATTTTCATTAAGAGTTTCTTTTGCTTTGAGATATGAGACAAGTGGGTATAGGCCAGCAAGAACTGCTATTAGCGCTCCCATCGCTCCTTCGCGATAACCTTGTTTGAGAATAAATGACTTCAAAAAACGCAGCTTAAATCCGAATAAAAGGCTAAAAAAACCACCTTTAATTTTGCCTTTACGAATCATGTCAGAAGCCCGCCAATTCGTATAGCGATTGAAGCGCGCCAACATATCGGCGATATTGTCATCGACTAAATGAATTATTGGGTTTTGCAGCGATTTAAGTTCACAGCTAACTTGCACGGTTGGATGAATTTCCTTATCTTCATCATAACGCTTCAAACCCTTATAGGTCAAGGTCTGGCGCCGCAATACACCAAGGGTTCTAAGCCAACCAAAACGCACCCATCTTTTGCCAACGTAATTGGCGATTGGCACATAAAAGCCGCAGGGCTGTTGGCTTAAATTCGCTAAAATTTCCTTCGCCAAATGCGCAGAAATCCTTTCGTCGGCATCAATTTCTAAAATCCAGTCACCCGTTGCTGCGCTTAGAGCCACATTTCTTCGCGCTCCTTCTATATTCCACGAACCTTCGATAATTTTTGCCCCAAAACCCAAAACAATTTCCTTGGTTTTGTCGCTGCACTTATCAAGAACAACCACGATTTCATCAACAAAATCAAGGCTACGTAAGCAATCAGCGATTTTTTTTTCTTCGTTATGTGCAACGATTACGGCAGAAATTTTTGTCATTTTTTGACGTAAAATAAATTTGACTTGGAAGGCGTCAAACCTAGGTTCGAAAGCATGGAAATGTCAAAAAGAAAATTCATAAAAACACTTGCTCTTTCTTTCGCACTTCCACTTGCTGCCTGTAAATTCAGCTTTCTTCACACCGCAAAAAAGCCTTTTTTCAATTCACAAAATCAACCAACAAATTTCGGGGGAAATATGCCTTTTGAACTTCCAGCTCTACCTTACGCTAAAAACGCTTTGGCGCCACACATCTCAGAAAACACCATCAACTTTCACTACGGCAAGCATCACCAAGCTTACGTCACTAACCTCAACAACTTGATTGCTGGCACCGACCTGGCCACAAAATCTTTGGAAGAAATCATCAAAATTTCTGCCAACGACGCCACAAAAGCAGGCATCTTCAACAATGCCGCGCAAGTTTGGAATCACACTTTCTATTGGCATTCAATGAAACCAAATGGCGGCGGAAAGCCAACTGGCGAACTTCTGGCGCGCATCGAAAAAGATTTTGGCTCTTACGAAAATTTTGTCACTGAATTCAAAAATGCTGGAGCAACTCAATTTGGCTCAGGCTGGGCCTGGCTTGTGCTTGATGGCGATAAATTGAAAGTCACTAAAACCGGCAATGCTGCAACGCCTCTAACCACCTCTGCCAAAGCTTTGATGACTATGGATGTTTGGGAACATGCTTATTACCTCGACTTCCAAAATGCTCGCCCAACTTACATCGACACTTTCCTTAACCACTTGGTGAATTGGGATTTTGTTGCAGAAAATTTAAAATAATTTCCAGGCCATGTTGAGCCTGTTGAAACATGGTTAATCTTGAAACACCCTTCGACAGGCTCAGGGTGACAGAATGTTTTATGCGCAAAGCACAGATCGAAAGAAACACAAAAGAGACAAAAATAAAAGTTGCGGTCAACCTTGACGGATCAGGCAATTACAAGGTCGAAACCGGTATTGGTTTTTTAAACCACATGGTTGAACAACTTTCGCATCACTCACTAATTGACATCACCCTTGAGACAAAAGGCGATCTTCACATCGATTTCCACCACACGGTTGAAGATTCTGCCTTGGCGCTTGGTGAGGCAATAAAGCAAGCACTTGGCGACAAGAAAGGCATCACTCGCTTTGGCCATTCTTACGTGCCAATGGATGAAACTCTCAGTCGCTGCGTCCTTGATTTATCTGGTCGCGCTTACCCACTTTTTAACTGCGAATTTAAACGCGACAAAGTTGGTGACATGGATTGCGAACTGTTCCGCGAATTTTTCTTTGCCCTTGCTCAAGCAATTGGCTGCAATCTTCACATCGAAAATCTTTACGGCATCAACAATCACCACATCGTTGAATCATGCTTCAAAGCCTTGGCCCGAGCGCTTCGCCAAGCAATCACAATTGACGAAAGAAAGAAAGACGCCATCAACTCAACTAAGGGAATCCTTTAAAAAAAATGCTAAACGGCTTGGAAATTTTTCAGAATCTATGGTTCAAAGCGTTGAT
>JBIKKP010000003.1:0-60591 GCA_044360285.1 Rickettsiales bacterium | reverse complement strand
TCCGCCTGGCTGCTGTACTGAATGCGTTGCGTCAAAAACAACTGGGCATCCGGTTTTGGCCATGATTGGTAGTGAGCGCATATCTGAAACCAAAGTGTTGTAGCCAAAGCTTACTCCGCGTTCGGTTAGCAAAACATTTTGGTTTCCAAAATGATCCATTTTCTTGACGATATTTGCCGCATCCCAAGGCGCCAAAAATTGGCCTTTTTTGACATTAATCACTTTGCCAGTTTTTGCCGCCGCTTCAAGCAAATCGGTCTGGCGACACAGGAATGCTGGGATTTGCAAAACATCAACTTCGTTGCGCGTTGCCAAAATTCGGCAATGCTCTTCATTATGAATATCGGTAATAACCGGACACTTAAATTGCTTTTTTACTTCAGCAAAAATTGGCAAAGTTTTTTCCAAACCAGCGCCACGAGCGCCGCCAATGCTGGAGCGGTTTGCTTTGTCAAAAGAAGCTTTATAGATGAACTCAATGCCCAAGCCATCACAGACTCTTTTTATGTTGCTTGCCATCATCAAACTGTGATCGAGTGATTCGGTCTGGCACGGCCCGGCGATTAGCACAAAAGGCAGATTATTGGCAACTTTAATGTTTTGAATTTGGATTTGACGCATCGGTTTTAACGGTTTGATTTAATTGCAATTGAAAGTGAAAAATGCACTGCACTAGCTTCAACAAAGCAGTTTTTACACCGCCTTAATTTTTAATAAAAAAATGTTCGCTAAGTCATTTAATCTTGTTCTGGTTTACATCGTCACAATTTGCAACGTCATTGTTTTAGCATCTCCAGTGCTGGCTGCGGCCGTTCCATTCATGCACTTTAATGATCATAAACTCATCATCAATCACGCCGCCCAAAACCAAATTCTTTTCGCCTTTTTCTTCCTCGCTTTTGTAGTCAGTTTTTTAATGCTACTTTACCTGGTTCTCGATTTTTTATTTAGTTTTTCGATGCGCTCTTCGCTCAAAAATTGTACCCGCTTCGAGAAGGTTAAAGACTACGAATTCCTCACCGAAATCATCAATCAGGTCAGAGATAAATTCGGCGAAAGAAACGTAAAACTTTACATCAAAAACGTCGACGAAATCAATGCCTACGCCATCAGCAGTATGGGCGGAAAAGCCATAGTACTCACACGCGGATTGGTTGAGCATTACTTGGTGGAATGTCCAGATCCAAAAAAATTCCTTTACGCGCTGCGCAGCACAATTGGCCACGAAATGTCGCATCTAATTAACAAAGACTTCCTTCCAACCTTTCTTATCATCACCAACCAAAAAATTACCAACCTCGTTTCTGGCATTTTATTTTTCACGTTGAACATCGGAATTCGTATTGTGAAATTTTTACCTTATGGCGGCAAAACCACGTCACGCTTGATGGGCGACACTTACACCATCATCAACTTTGTCATCACCGCCTTCAATCGCTTTGTTGTTTACAATACTTACGAATTCCTGCGCCGTTTCGTTTCACGAACAATTGAATTTCGCTGCGACATGCAATCAGCAAAAGCTTTTGGTGGACAAAATATGGCTCTTGCTCTTTCAATGCTTGGTGAAAGCGGCTATTTCACGCTTTTCTCAACGCATCCAAGAACTTCTTCGCGCATCAACCGCGTCAAAGATGTGAAAGCGCAAGATGGAATAATTCACGCCAGTTTTTTTGATTCGATCGCCAATTATTTTTCGCTGATGTTTTTGGCCGTCACTTGTCTTTACTTCGCAAAACAGGCCCACGTTGACTTGATGGCGCGTCAATATCTCAAAAATCATGAAGCGATAAATCGTAAACTCATGATGCTTTGGCACTTAATCATGCAAATTTTTTAGATGAAAAATTTCTCTACTCTTTGCGAACTAGTTTCGATTCAAGCCTCTACTTTCAACAACCCACGCGTACTTAACTTCAAAAGAAACTCGGCGGAATTCATCAGCTTTTCCAATCAAGATTTTGCAAAAAATGTTTTTCATTTCGCCTGCGGACTTCGCGAAATTGGCTTAGAAAAAAATCAAACTTTTGCCAACATTTCTTACCAAAATCCAATTTGGTTAATTGCTGATCTAGGCGCTATTTTAGCTGGCGCAACCACTGTTCCAATTTTTTCTAACATCTCGCAGGAAAATTTATTTTTCGAAATTTCTGACGCCAAAGTCGGCTATGTTTTTACCGACAATTTGGAAAGTTTTTCGCTGCTAAAAAAAGAAAAACCTGAACTAAAAATAATTACATACGGACTTGGTGAAGCTTGCGGCATCAGCTTTGAGAGCTTGCTTGAACTTGGAAAAAAAGCCGCACTAGAAAAAAAATATGATTTCGATTCGCTAAGCAACGAAGTAAAACCGCAAGATTTAGCAACGATAATTTACACTTCTGGCAGCACGGGAAGGCCTAAGGGTGTTGAGCTAACCCATCAAAACCTTGTTTCACAAATCAAGGCAACTGCTGAATTTTTTCCACTACAGCAAAGCGATATCGTCCTCTCTTTCTTGCCTCTCGCCCATATTTTTGAACGTATGGTGATGATGTTTTATCTCACACAAGGCGCGTCAATTTACTTTGTTGATGACATAAAGAATCTTGGAAATTTTCTACGCGAAGTACATCCAACACTGATGACAAGCGTGCCGCGCATGCTAGAAAAAGTTTTTATACGCATTAAAGACGGAACCAACCAGGCTAACTTTATCAAAAAATATCTCGGCACAAAAGCGCTGCAGCGCGCTATTTACAAAGATCCGCAAGATGCTAAAAATTTCTGCGACAAAATTTACGACGCACTAATTTACAAAAAATTTCGTGCTGCCTTGGGCGGAAGAATGCGTATGGTAATTTGCGGCGGAGCAGCTCTGTCTCTGGATTTACAACGTTTTTATCAAAATATCGGCGTCAATTTATTTTGCGGCTACGGTCTTACCGAAACTTCTCCGGTAATTTCTGCCAACTGTCCAAAAGCTCATAAATTTGGCACGGTTGGAAAGAGCTATCCACAAGTTGAAATAAAAATTTCTGCCGATGGCGAGCTTTTAGTGCGCGGACCAAATGTCATGCGCGGCTATTTTAATGACGCCAAAAAAACCGCGGAAAGCCTTGAAAATGGCTGGTTTAAGACCGGCGACATAGCTGAAATTGATGCAGAAGGTTTTTTAAAAATCACCGGACGCAAAAAAGAAATTTTCAAAAACGCTAACGGAAAATTTGTCTCGCCAATTTTAATTGAACAAAAATTGGTGCAAGAAATTGGCTTTTTAATTGGCGCAATCGCCATCGCCGAAGGCCGCCAATTCACTTCCGCCCTACTCTTTCCTGATTTTGAATTTTTGGAAAAAACTAAGAAAAAATTTAATTTTTCTGGCAGCGATGAAGAATTTTTAGCTACAAAAATTCTTCAAAATCATGTCGCACAAAAAGTCGAAAAAATAAATAAAAACCTCGATCACTGGGAAAAAATTCAAAAATTTAAAATCATCGCCAACCCAATATCCATCGAATCTGGCGACATTACGCCTTCAATGAAATTAAAAAGAAAAACGCTCGAAGAAAAATTCAAAAACGAGATCGAAAACTTTTACCAATAAATAAACAATTCCCCCGTCATCCTTGATGCCAAAGGCATCGAGGATCTCGTTTTTTCAACGCTAAACACACAAGATCCTCGGCCCTGCTTGCCAAGGATGACGGGGCGCTATTACTAGAATCTATTCATGACATTTTGCTTCGATAATAGTTATGCGAAACTTGGTGAAAAATTTTTTCGCGAAACCCTTCCGCAAAAATCCTCCAAACCACAGCTGCTTTTGCTTAATAAAAAGCTGCTTGAGTCCTTCAGCGACAGGCCAATTGACGAAACCGAAATCACTGAAATTTTATCAGGAAATAAAATTCCAAAAGGCGCTAAACCAATAGCACTTGCTTACGCCGGACATCAATTTGGTCATTTTGTTGAAAGCCTTGGCGATGGCCGCGCTGTGCTGCTTGGTGAGATTTTAAATAAAGAAAATCAGCGTTTTGATTTGCAGCTAAAAGGCTCGGGGAAAACTTTTTTCTCGCGCAACGGTGATGGCCTGGCGCCTCTTCCTTCCATGCTTCGCGAATATCTGCTTTCGGAAGCAATGCATCATCTTGGCATAAAAACCACACGCAGCCTGGCTGTAGTTGCAACTGGCGATGAAGTAATACGTCAGCAAACCTTGCCTGGCGCGGTTTTAACGCGTATTGCTGCCAGCCACATTCGCATTGGAACTTTTGAATATTTTGCTGCGCAAAACAATTTGGACGAACTAGAAGAAATCACTAATTACACGATAAAACGCCATTACGCGCACCTTGAGACAAACAAATCTGGCTACCAAAAATTGGTAATTGAGTTGATGGAAAGACAAATTGACTTGGTCTGCAACTGGATGTGCGTTGGATTCATCCACGGCGTGATGAATAGCGACAACATGACTTTAAGCGGCGAAACCATTGATTATGGGCCTTGCGCTTTTTTAGATGAATATGATCCACAAAAAACTTTTAGCTCAATTGATCGCTTTGGCCGCTACGCCTTCAACAATCAGCCGCGAATTGCGCTGTGGAATTGTTTACTTTTTGCAGAAGCAATTGCGCTTTTGACAAAAGATTCTGAGCAAAATTTTGATGAGTTGCAGAATTTTTTTGTAAAAACTTTTCAAGAAAAATTCTCGAAAAAAATGCTGCAAAAGCTTGGTATTATTGACTCCAACTTTGAAGAGGATATTGAGCTGCTGGCAGATTTGCTAAATATCATGACCAAAGATCAACTCGATTACACGCTAACTTTTCGTTTTTTGAGCAATCAAAAAAGCGACCTCAAAGAATTTTTTATTCCAAGCGAAAACCTAAAAAACTGGATAAAAATTTGGCAAAAACGCCTGACGAAAGAAAAAAAATCTGCGGAAGAAATTGCAGATTCGATGCAAAAAATAAATCCGGCGATAATTGCCCGAAACCACGCGGTTGAAGAGCTGATAACGAATTACGACAGCAAAAAAATTCAGAAATTTTTAAAGGCGCTGCAAAATCCCTTTGAAGAAAATTTAGAATTTATGCAAGCGCCAAAAGAAGAAGAAAAAATCCGCCAAACTTTTTGCGGAACTTAGCCCTCATCTCGTCATCCTTGAAGGCGCGCGGTAGCGCCTAGCGAGTTTTAAGAAAATCACTAATCGCCTGCGCCACAAAATCATTGTCAAACTTCAAATGATCAGCACCTTCAACGGTGATGAGTTTTTTTTGTGCAGCAGAAATTGCCGCAAAAAGTTTTTGCCCTTCGTCATAAGGCACAACACGGTCGGCATCACCGTGAATTATCAAAGTTGGTGAAGAAATTTTTGACGCAAATTTGATCGATTCAAACCTGTCTTTAAGCAAAATTGAAACTGGCGCAAACCAATAGCGGCGCTGTGCAACGGAAGAAATTGAACTGTAGGGAGCTTCTAAAACTATCGCCGCGAATTTTTTTTCAGCAGCAATTTGCACCGCAACACCAGAACCAAGCGATTCGCCAAAAAGAATTATATCTTCATAGTCATAACCCTGAGCAAGCAAGAAGGCTAAGGACATTTTTGCATCAGAAATTATCGCCATTTCGTTTGGCGAACCTTCTGAGCCTGAATAGCCGCGATAACTCACGGCAAACAAGCCAAATCCTTGGCGCGACAAAGCAGCAAATTTTGCCGCACGGCTACCAAGATTTCCGGCATTACCATGAAAATAGAGAATAATTTTTTTACCCGGGCGCGGCTTGTGATACCAGGCAAGTAGCTTCTTTTGATCACTGCTGGTCAAAAATTTTTCTTCAAAATTTTTTAAATCATAACTCGCTGGAGAATGAACCTCGCCAGATGGAACATATTGCAAATTGCGCTGAAAAACAAAAAGGAAGATCAATAAAAAGCAGTAAGTTGCAACGATCCAAAGTCCTACGGCGCTGAGTTTCACAGAGATAAAAATTCTTTAATATCTTGCGAATTTTGTATTGAGCGCGCTTTTAAATTTGGACAAGTTTTTGCAACCAAGCCAGCCAAAACTTTTCCAGAACCAATTTCGATAATTTCTTCAATTCCTTGTGAAGCCATGAATAGCATGGTTTCGCGCCATCTCACCGAACCAGTCACCTGTTTTGCTAAAAGATCACGAATTTCATCACCACTGCCAACTAAATTTGCTGTAACATTAGCAACCAATGGAACTGTTGGCGCTTTTATTTGTGCAGTTGCCAGTGCTTGCTTCATTTCATTTTGCGCATCAAGCATCAAAGCACTGTGAAATGCGCCACTTACTGGCAAAACGATTGCGCGCTTAGCTCCTTTCGTTTTAGCAATTTCAACAGCGCGCGTAATTGCATCTTTTGAACCAGAAATAACGATTTGGCCAACGCAATTGTCATTGGCAACTTGGCAAACCTCGCCTTGCGCAGCTTGTGCAGCAATTTCTTGCGCAACATCAGCATCAACACCAAGTAGCGCCGCCATGCTGCCTGAAGTTTTTTGTCCGCATCTTGCCATTGCTGATCCGCGTACATGCAGAAGCTTTGCGGTTTCTTCTAAAGAAATTGAAGACGCGGCGCAAAGTGCGGAATATTCACCAAGAGAATGTCCCGCGGTCATGGCGCAAAGATCGGAAAATTTTTTGCCAAATTCTTTTTCCAAAACTCGCACTAAGGCAATAGAGACAGCCATCAAAGCTGGTTGCGTATTTTCGGTTTTAGTTAGTTCTTCACTTGGGCCTTCGAACATAATTTTCGATAAATTCACGCCCAAAATTTCGTCAGTGATTTGAAAAACCTCACGCGCTGCGGCAAAATTATCGGAGAGATCTTTACCCATTCCAACCGCTTGCGAACCTTGACCTGGAAAGACTATGGCAACTTTATTTTGCATGATTTTTGAGATTTTTAGTTGATTGGACTGTGGTTTTTTGAAAGAGTGTAGATTAGCGACCAGCGCCTTGTCCGCGGACATCATCTTGTCGTCCGTGGAAAAGTCTCCTGATGAATTGTGCGCAAGAAGTTGGCTGGGGACTCGGTGAAGGATTCGCTTGTTTCATGGTCACGCCTACTTCTGCTTCTTGCGATCCGCGTAAACGATTCCACAAACCCTTGGGAGATGAGGTGTTTTCATTACCACCCCTAGACCCTGCCTTTGCATCTCTACCTAATTCATTTGCTCTATCGGCACCGGTTATATCTCTCTGCACTCCGGTGTTCAGATCTATAACTTTCGTCATTTTTCCTCTTTCATCCCTCATCACCACCTCAACTTCGGCATCTAAAACTTCTCTTCTGATCACTCCCGCCGCAAGTTTTGGCGCAACTTTTTGCTTACCTCTTCCTTCAACAATAGTTTTGACGCCATTATAAACGCCAGCAGCTGTTATACCAAGAAGCTGTGTTGCAGTTGTCACCGTGCCATAAACAAGGGCGGCAGAGGCATTAAATACTCCATATAGCGGCCACAAGATTGAGCTAGTGCCGCCGTAGCTGGCAATATCTCCGGCTTGCTTCCAGGTGTCGCCAATTCCTTTCCAAGAAAAAAATCTTCTTAGCGTGCCTGATCTTGGTGGTACGACATTTCTTGCCATTATTTAATGTATTTTTTGATTAGCTCTTTGACGTCTTGCGTAATTTTTTCATTAGCCAAAGCGAAGGCGATATTGGCTTCAAGATAGCCAAGCACGTTGCCACAATCAAATCTCATTTCGTCAATAATGCGATAATAAAAAGGATGATTTTTACACATCGCTTTCATGGCGTCAGTTAATTGAATTTCGCCGCCAGAACCAATTTCAAACTTAGAAAGATATTCAAAAATTTCTGGCTGAAGTATGTAGCGACCAGTGATTGCAAGATTTGATGGCGCAACTTCTGACTTTGGTTTTTCAACCATGTCAGTAATTCTTTTGCTGCCATCAGTTTTAATTATTCCATATTTTGTTGAGTCTTTGATGTCAATTTCGCCTACGGCAACAACGCTGGAAAGCTCTTCATGGCGATAATAAAAATCGATCATTTCGCCCAAAAAATTTCTTTTTCTGCCCTGGCTTTGCATCATCATTTCATCGGCAAGAATCACCACAAAAGGCTCGTCGCTGGCAATAAAATTACGCGCACACCAAATTGCATGACCAAGACCCAGAGGTTTTTGTTGGCGCACGAAAGCAATCTGGCCAGCTTGCGGCATCCAAGACATTACTTGGTCGAGCTCGTTTGATTTATTTTTTTCATCAAGAGTTGACTCAAGTTCGTAAGCGTGATCGAAGTGATTGTTGATGGCGTTTTTGTTGCGACCGGTGACAAAAATAAATTTCTCAATTCCAGCAGCTTTTGCTTCTTCGTAGGCGTATTGGATGATTGGCTTATTGGCGATGGGCAGCATTTCTTTTGGCATCGACTTGGTTGCCGGCAAAAAGCGGGTTCCTAATCCACCAACTGGAAAAACGGCGGTCCTAATTTTTCTCGTCATAATTTTCGTTCAAAATTTTCAATTTGCGATAGATCGTCGAGCGACCAATATCAAGCTGCTTAGCCACTTCTGATAAGTTGCCGTTGTGGATGTCAACAAGCCTGCGAATAATTTCTTCTTCAATAACTTCGATAGTTTTGCAGCGACCTTCATCATCAAAAATATCGATAAGCTCGCTGTTGATTTCCGAACTTTTTTTGATGGCGAATTTTGCTTTAGTGAGGCTGTTATTTTCTTTGTTTAAGAGCTGCGGAAAATGTTCTGGCTTAAGCGTGTCGCCATCACAAAGCACAACAGCGCGAAAAATTGCGTTTTTGAGTTGGCGTACGTTGTCTTCCCAATCGTAATTGTAGAGCAAGTAGAGTGCATCCGAGCTAATGCCTTTGATTTTTTTATTTTCGTTGATGGCAAAATCGCGATAAAAACTTTCGGTAAGAATTTTGATATCATCTTCACCACGATCCTTGAGTGGTGGAATGGCGATGGTGAAAGCGGAAATGCGGTAGCGTAAATCTTCGCGGAATTTTTTGGCTTCAACGAGTTTTTCTAGGCTGCGTGTTGTTGAGCAAATTACCCGAACATTGACACGAATCGGCAATTTACCAGCAACCGGTGTGAATTCGCCTTCCTGCATAAAACGCAAAAGCTTCACTTGCAGATCGGTTCGAAGTGTGTCGATTTTTTCGAAGAAAATGGTGCCGTTATTTGCCTCGCGCAGCTTGCCGATATTTTTAGTTGTACCATCTGGTGAAAGTTTATCAGAACCAAAAAGCTCTTCTTCGGCGTTGGTACTGCGCAGCAAATCGCATTCAATCATCACAAAAGGCTTTCCCGACCTTGGACTGGAACCATGAATGGCACGGGCAAGCAACTCTTTTCCAGAACCAGCCGGACCCTCAACTAGAATTGGAATGGTCGAATTTACGGCTTTTTTGGCCAAACGCACAACAGCAGAAATCGCCTCGCTTTGTCCAATGACATCAGAAAAAGCGACTTGGTCTTTGCCCTTACGCGCAAGGTGCGAAATTTGATATTTGAGATTTTTCTTTTCGACAGCGTTATTGATTGAAGCCGTCACGCGCGCAAAGATGTCGCGATCGCCTTTGACGATGTAATCAATTGCACCATAGTTGATTGCGGTGATGGCTAAGTTCACATCTTTATTTGCTGTAAGCACTACAACTTGTAAGTCGCCCTTGATTGGCGCAATCTGCTTTAATACGGTAAGTCCGTCAAGATCTGGCATCGAAAGATCGAGCAACATCACATCAACATCATGACAAGAAATGCCGCTGATGACTTTTTTATTCATAAAGAAATCGACCACTTCCATGCCGCTACGCATGATAAGGTAATTGTGCTCAAGCTTTTCAATGAACTTACTAAGTACCTTACATTGCGTTAACTCATCATCAACAATCAGGATTGTACGCTTAACCATTTTTTACTGATTTTGTTTTTCTTTGATTCGTTTTTCTTGCAGCAGCTGAATTATTTTAGCCGCCGTTTCTTCAACTGACCTTTTAGTGACGTCAAGGACCGGACAGCCAAGCTTCGCGAAAAGTTTACGCGATTCGGCAATTTCGTTTTTTACCGATTCAACATCGATGTAATCTGTACCTGTTTCTTGACCAATTGAAGCTAAGCGCGTCTGCCTTATTTGCACCAATTTTTCTGGATTAATTGTCAAACCAACAATCAGTGGTTTTTTAATTTCATAAAGCGACTCGGGAATGGTCTCAAGTGAGACAAATGGCACATTTGCGGTCTTAAAGCCGCGGCAAGAAAGATAGACAGAAGTTGGAGATTTTGAAGTGCGCGAAACACCAACAATTACGATGTCAGCTTCATAAAGATCCCACGTCGCTTGGCCGTCATCATGATTGATTGTGTAGCTGATTGCATCAACGCGCGAAAAATACTGGTTATCGAGTAAATGTTGCCGGCCGATAGTACTGCTAATTGTCATACCAAGATAACTCGAGAATTCGCCAATAATATGCGACAAAACAGGAATACAGGGAACCTTGATTTCATAACATTTGCGGCGCAACTCATCGATCAATTCGTCATGCAAAATTGTATACATAACAATGCCGGGATTTTGCGAAATTGATTCCATCACGCGATCAAGCTGCGGCTTAGTTCGAATTAGCGGCCAGATAAAATCGCTCGATTCCACACCCTCAAATTGCGACAGAACTGCACGCGCAACCGAGCTTAATGTTTCGCCCGTTGAGTCAGAAATTAAATGCAGATTGATTAGTTTTTTGCTCATTGACCAGAAAATTACCTTCTCATCGAAGGAATGACGATATCAGAATTGACGATTACTGCAATTCTTGTGCCTTGCGGAACACGAATAACTGGATTCGCATTTAATGAATTTCCAATAATTTGATTCGCTGTGCCCATAATTGTTTTACTTACATCATAAAGCGCCTGGTTAGTTGCATTGCCAGTTGTTGTCACGCTGCCTTGCGTTGGATTTGTTGTTGTCGTTGTTGCACTATCTCCAATTAAAGCCTGCGCTGCCGCAACACCACCAATGGTAAGCAAACTCGTGAGAAGCGAGTTAGCAATAACCACGTCATATTTATTATCGACATCGCCATAAATTCCCGACCTACCGAATTGGTCAGCGGCAATAAAGCTGATTGCCAAATCAACGCCGTCTGGTCGAATCAAACGCCTCCAGCCAATTTGCACACGACCCTGACCACGAGTAATTTCGCTTGAATAAGCGCCAAATAAACGTGAGCCGCGCGGAATCAAAACATCATTACCCGCTTCCGCATAAACATCGCGACTGACAATAGCACGAACCAATCCTGGAACTTGCGTATCGATTGCCGTTTCAAGCACCGCTGTCAAAATTTTTCCCTGTGCAATTGTGTGAGCGCGATCAGCAATATAAGTTGCCACAACACCAGGTTCAGTTCTTTGTAATTTGCTGAATGGATCATCTTTAAGTTTGACGATATTTTTATCATAACCAACACCAAGAGCTGGAGCACTCCCCGCCCCAGAGAAAACAACAATTGGCGCATAACGTGGATTTAATTCTTTCTTTGGCAGATCAGTTGGGGATGGCAAAGCGACCTGCGCTGGAGACCCTCCTTGTTGAATAATTATTGGTTGCAATGCTGCATTTCCACCTTTGGCAAAAAGGTCCACTTGCGCTTGCATTTGTTTTATTTCCTCACGCAGCAACGGCACTTGATCTTGTTTAGAAAGCGACGCTACTTGTTTGGAAAGTTCCTGTATCTGACTTTGCAGCTGCGAAGTTTGATCTTGTGGCAACTGCTTTGATTTCGACAAAGAAGAAATTTGCGTATCAAGTTTTTTGATTTGCTGCTGCAGCTGCGGAATTTGGTTTTGGCTAGATAGGCTAGCAACTTGCTTGGAAAGGTCTTGAACCTGCTGATCCAATTTTTGCTGCTGATCTTTAGGCAAAACAGTTGCGCCAGCCAAACCAGCAATCTCGCCAGCTTTTTTATCGAGCTCTTCTACCTGCTTTTGCAAAGCGTTACGTTGAATTGGTGAGACTTGTTTTATCTCAGAAAGTTTCGCAATTCTTTCTTCGACATTTTTTATCTGCTCACGCAACTCAACAATTTCATTTGGATTTGAAACATTACGCACCTTCTCTTGTAGAGTTTTTACTTCTTGCTTAAAAGGGCGTTTTTGCTCAGCGGAAAGCTTATTGCCGTCGAGAACTTCGTTAACTTTTTTCTCAAAAGCATCAAAACGATAACGCAAATCATCTTTTTGCTTAGCTGGAACTTTTTTATCTTTTGATACTGATTTAACCGAGTCTTGCAACTTCACCACTGGCTGTTGCAGCGATCTTTTTTGCATCTGCGGCAGATCATTTTTTTGTACAACTTCGTCAATCTTTTGATCAAGTTGCTTTATCTGATATTGCAGATCAGGAAGTTGCGACGAGCTATTTATTGAATTTGCCTTTTTGCCAATTTTTTCGACTTCTTTTTTGAGTAAGTTTTTGTCATCGAGACTCAATTTAGTTTGATCGATATCATTGTTTATGCTGCGCTTAAAATCCTCAAAATCGCTGATAATTCTTTGCTTTTGCTCTGGCAGGGTTTTGTCACTTGTGGCAACTTCTAAAACCTGGTCTTGAAAGCCAGAGACATTTGATTTCAAAGCTCTGCGCTGTGCTATTGGAACACCTTTTCCTGACGAAATTTCTTCGATTTTTTGATCAAATTGCTTAATTTGATATTGCAACTCTGGAACCTGTGTTTGCGTGCGTATCTCACGAACTTTATTGCCAATTTTATCCGCCTCTTTTTTTAGCAGCGACTTCTCATCAAAAGTGAGTTTTGTTTGTTCAAGAGCATCGGAAATTCTTTGTTGAAACTGATCAGTTTGCTGAATCATCTGCTGTTTTTGCCGCGCCGGAATATCGTCTCTTTTTGCCAAATCAGCTACATCTTGCTGCAACTTTTCGGTCTGCTCTTGCAAAAGTTTTTGCTTCTCTGGCGCAACAGTTCCTTGTCCGGCCAAAGCGGATATGCGCTTCTCTAAATCAATAATTTTTTGTTGAAATTCCGCTTTCTGAGAAGCTGGGGTTTGATTTGCTTCAAATGCATTGGCCATCTGCTGCTGCATTGTGTCTATTTGCTGCTGCATTTGAAGGATTTGATTTTGCAAATCATTCTGCGCCATGGCAACAAGCGCTGGATTTACATCATCAGCAACAACATCTGAAGCTGGAACTTCCGCAGTTGCAGCAGGTTTGTCAAATGCTGCTGATTCATCTTTTGGTAAATCTGGAAGAGATGGAACTGCTGGCTCTTGCGGCGCATCAAGATTATCATATTTTTCTTCTTGCTGCGATTCGTCTTTTGAAAGATCAATTTCAAATGGAGATCTATCGCTTCCAGCAATTGGCGCAGCAGCTTGCGGTGCTTCAACAGCATCAAGGGTTTCAACTGTTTTTGGCTGATCTTTGAAGAAAAAGAAATAGATCACCAATGTCGCAAAGACGGAAGAAAACAAAATGATCGCCATTTTGCTTTTCTTGCCCGAAGCAATGCCAGGGCCACTTGCGGCAACTTCTATCTCATCATCATCTTCCTGCTCAACCTCTGGCTTTCTTACTGGCTTTGATTTCATTTGAGGAAAAATTTTAAAAAATTTCGAAGTTCAGCAAACGTAAATTACAATATTTTTAACTTCGAGAAGAAATCTTTGATCACCACAAAAACCTCTTCTTTCCTTGGTCCATTGACAATGCAGTGATTAGAGAAATCCATCTCAACTAAGAATTTTTCTTTCGCTGAAATTTTTTCATGAATAATTTTTGCACTTTCTGGATTAACCACCGGGTCTTGATTTGCCTGGATCAATAAGGTTTTTTGTGAAATTTTTTTCAGGTTAGTTGCGCAAATATCCATCAATTTTTCTAACTGATTTACCGAACGAATGTAATTGCGGCTGTAGTTGATTTGAGGATTTTCTGGCTTGTCATCAACATATTCAAAACGGCCTTTTTCAATGCGGAATTTTTCCAACATTTCGTTCCACATATTAATGCCTGGAACCATGCTAGCCTTTATATCAACAAGTTTCAGCGCTGCATTAATTGAGACGATTGCTTCAAGATTTTTTCCATTTTTTCTTGCGCCAGAAAGCAAAGCTAAAAGCCCGCCGGTTGAAAATCCCACAATGATAATTTTTGAACAAATGTTGCGAAGCGCACTATAGCCACGCTGCATACTTTCATACCAATCTTGCCACGTAGTGTCACGCAAATCATGTGGCGCCGTGCCATGTCCACGTAGTCTTGTTGCATAGACCACAAAACCCAAATCATTCAAATATCTTGCCAGCGCTTCAATTTCTTTTGGCGCTGCTTTGTAGCCGTGAGAAATTAAGATGCCGATTTTTTGTGGATTTTTTTCCTGCAATACATCGAGGAAGAACGGACTTCCAACCGATTTTTCTTTAGAAAATTTTTTGTCGAAAAAAATCTCATAATCGCTAGAAAATTTTTCTAAATCTTTGTTGTAAATGTGCTTAAAAACTTTTTTGCACAAAGTTTCGTCAGAAGTTTTTGCATTTCTTTTGACGATATCATTTGCAACTTCAAGCAAAGTGAATTCGTTAACAATCACCTGCAAACTGTTCTCGCGCCTGATTTCGTGGAAATCGTATCTTTTTTCAAAAGCGTCTTTGTTGATAGAAATTTCTTCATTGGAAATTTGCTTAATCAGATTTTGTTTTTTAGCCAAATCAAAAACGCTGTCAAATTCTGCATGCGCTTCATCATTAAAAATCTTCACCAAATTATCTTCATAAATGCTGGGATGAGTCCTGTATTTTCCTTGCTGGGCAATACTTACGCCAGAAAGATAAATTACTCTTTTTAAGCGAGAAATTGACACTTCATTTTCAACAAAACTTTTCAGTGCCGCAGCAAAAATATGGTCGAAATTCACCTGCATATCGAAGTAAATTTTTTCCATGAATTCATTAGTTAGACGCGATTTCAAATAGCGCAGAAGCAGGTTCACCTTGGTCTCGTACTTGATGATGGGAATTTGATAAACCATGGCGCGCTGCTTTTTGACATATTGCGCCAGGTCAATTGGATCACCGAAATGCAAATTAATTTCTGCGCCAAGCAACAAATTTCCTTCAATTTCCAACTCTTCTGAAAGTTGGCGCGGCATTTTTTTTATGAAGCGTTGCGCCAATTTTTGGATATTATTTTCACCGGGCCGCAGTGGGTAGTAAGTGATGTTTAACGGCACAATCTGCGTTGCGATATCACGAAAATAATTCTGGTAAGAAACACCAAACTCATTTTCAAAACTTTTCAAAACAGCAGTATCTTCTTTGTCAAACGCCTCAACAATATCACCACGATAAAGTTGTGACTTCAGCGCCAAAACCGCAGAGCCTGTGCGCACAGGTCCAACGCGACCTGGTGTAAAATTTACAAAACCACGTTCGTTGCTTACTTCTTTACTTTTAAGCATGCTGCCTTCGGGATAAATCATCCAATCATATTGGCCGGTGATTAGGTCAGATAAAATGATGTTGTCGCGATTTTTGTGACGTGTAGAAATTGTGCCAGCAGATTCCAAAAACTTTCCAAGTCCGCCGTGATAAAGGCTGGCATCAGCTAAACATCTGACTTGGCGGCCAGTATTTTTAAAAATTAGATAAGGAACGAAAAAAGTTTCAGCGCGGGTGAAGTGATTGGCAACAAACATGATTGGCTGCCGCGGAAGCTTTTCAATGCCGGTGACAGAAAATTTTGAACCAAGGATTTTTTCTAGAACCTGTAAAGCTATCGCAGCGTATCGAAAAGTTTTTGTTGCCATGAATGCCTAGCTAAATTTTTTTTCAAAAAGGGCTTGGTTCACTGCAATCAGCGACTCAACGGCAATTTCTTCTGCGGCGATTTTAATTTTTTTGGCAATCGTTTTACCAATTTTTGCTACAAAAATTTGTTCTTTTTTCGCCAGCTCTAAAAACTCGGCAACCTTGCTTGCATCAAGACTCACCAAATATCGACCCTGCTCTTCGCCAAAGAAAATTTGTTCATCAGAAATTTTTGCTAAGGCCTTTAACTCAGTAATATCAAGCTCTGCGCCAATTTCTTTGCCACACATTTCAAATAGGCAGGTAAGCATTCCGCCATCAGAAATATCGTGACAAGCGTTGATGCAAGATGTTGCAATCAATCCACGAACAAATTCACCATGCTTCTTTTCCTGCGCTAAATCAACTGCTGGTGGATTCTTTTTGCTGTCAATTTTTTGAATTTCCGCCTCAAACAGCGAGCAATTTAAATGACCGCGCGCTTCACCAATCATAAAAATTTCATCACCAATTTTTTTGAGTTTAGTATTACATCTCTTGCTTAAATCTTTGAGCAACCCAACCCCACCAATTGCTGGAGTTGGTTGAATTGCACGACCATCAGTTTCGTTGTAAAGCGACACGTTTCCAGAGATCACTGGATAATCCAAAACCTTTGAGGCTTCAGTAATTCCTTTAATTGCACGCACAATTTGGCCCATGATTTCGGGCTTTTGTGGATTGCCAAAATTCAGGCAATTAGTGATTGCAAGCGGCGTTGCGCCAACTGCACAAATGTTTCGGTAAGTCTCTGCAACCGCTTGTTTAGCGCCTTCAAATGGGTCAGCCTCAACATAACGCGGCGTGCAATCAACCGACATTGCCAGCGCTTTGTTAGTTCCGTGCACTCGCACAAGTGATGCATCGCCGCCGGTTTGTAAAGTGTCATTCATTACCTGCGAATCATACTGCTCATAAACCCATTTTTTCGAAGCAAGATTTGGCGTTTGAATTAGTGACGAAAGATGATTTAACGACATGTTTTATTAGGTTTAATTTTTACAGCTATTGAGCACAACCTCAATACGCCCTTCCCAAAATTCCTGAATGACTACGTTTGGCTTGTAGTTAGCAAATCTTTGGTAAGTCAGGTTGCACGGGAATTCGTTGACATAGTAACTACGCGAAAAATGCGTCGAGATGAATTTCAGCAAATTGCCGAAGTAAGAGTCTTTGTAAACAAAAATTACCGGTAAATTTTTATCACTATTTTGAAAAAACATCGGCTTGTGAAAACGCGATTTTTCTTCAGGAGTTGTTTCAAGATTAACAATTTTGATTGGAAATTTTTCCAACAAATCGTAATCAACATTTTGCGTTTCAACACCCATAATGTCAGAAATATCACCGCGGAAAAAACCGTCTTCTTTGTCTTCAAACTTGCTACGTAAATTCGGCTTTATGCCAAGTTTTTTAGCAATTTCAACATAGGCGTAATGAGCACCACGCCTGTTCCAGTGCGTGTCTGTTTGGTGATAAAGAATTTCATTTTTCTTTGCCGCCAACAAAATTGGGCGTAGATCAATTACTGGAAAATCTGGATATTTTTTCTTCAGCGCATCTAAAAATTTATCGATTCGATGCGGCGGTGCAGCTTGCAAATAAGTGGGCAAAAATTCTGGGTAAATCGTCGTTTTATCGGCAGCAATCACTAACAAATAATCGATATTCTTCGCGCGCATTTCTTGCCAATTTTTGGCAAAAACTTCAACACCGCGCTCAACCAATTCATCAGAAAGCGTTGCCTTTCCAACCGCGTCGAGCAAGGAATTGTGGTTGTCAAAATAAAACCAACCATCCTTGCCAACCACCGCTCTGGCATCGGGCGATTCGTCAAAAACCTTGTCCATAATTTTTGAATTCAGCGAAACGAAAGTTTTGCGAAAGCCATAATTATCATCAAAAAATTTTTCGAAATTTTTAGGATATTCCAAAGCCTGCGAAAAATTTTGCGGTAAGCTTGGTTTTTCTACCGGCAACCTTTTCTCAAAAAGATCCTTCACCGGCGAAAAATGAAAAATTCCATCAAGGGCCGGAAGCGCTAGGATCAAGGCGAAAGCAGCGATGATAAAAAAATTCCGACGCATTTTTAGAATTGAAAATAAATGAACGGATTATGTGTGGCCGCTGAAATTCGAATTACCGAAAGCAATAAAATCGCCACTAAAAACACGTCAATTGCCGTGCCAAAATTTTTATTTTTGCGAATCAAGTGGCGCGAAAAATTTTTGAACAAAGGCGAGAAGCCAAGCAGCGCTAAGGCAAAACTCATCCACGCAAAATGCGAATTGAGCAAACGAGAAATCTGACTTGTTACTAAAATCGCTGCATCAGCGCCTAAAAACATAATTTTTAAAAAGCCCAGCGCATAGCTCAAATCAACGCTTCTAAAAAATACCCAACCAATAATTACGATTAAAATTGCGTAAAAATGTTGCACAATTTTTGGCAAAATTTCTTCAATTTTTACGATTCGCTCAAAGACCAAAAACGTTCCGTGAAACAGCCCCCAGACCACAAAATTCCAGCTTGCGCCATGCCAAAGTCCGCACAAGAAAAACACCAAAACTAAGTTGAGATATTGCCGCCCAAACGATACACGATTTCCACCCAAAGGAATGTAAACATAATCGCGAAACCAAGCAGAAAGTGACATGTGCCATCTGCGCCAAAATTCTTTAATTGAGCGCGAAATATAAGGATAGTTGAAATTTTCTGGAAAACGAAAGCCGCAAATGCGCGCCAGACCTATCGCCATGTCGCAATAACCAGAGAAATCAAAATAAATTTGCAAGCTGTAGAAAATGATACCAACCCAGGCCAAGCCTTGATTTATCTCGCTTAGCTGCGAAGCAAAAATTGCATCGGCGATTTCGCCAAGTGGATTGGCAATGATGATTTTTTTACCAAGACCAATGATGAAACGACGAATTCCATGCGCGGCAAAATTCCAACTGTGGCGGCGTTTGTTTAGATATTTTTCGATGAAATTGTAGCGAACAATTGGTCCAGCAATAAGCTGCGGAAAGAAGGCAATGTAGAGCGCAAGGCTGAATAAATTTTTCTGCGGTGCGCATTTTTTGCGATAAATATCAATCAGATAAGAAATCGCGTGGAAGGTGAAAAACGATATGCCAATTGGCAGACGTATTTTTTCGTTGGAAATTTTTGAACCGAAAATTTCATTCAAATTTTCGATCAAAAAATTTGCGTATTTGAAGTAGCACAGAAGCGCTAGGTTGAAAGCTACAGCAACAAATATCGTCAGATTTTTCCTAGAAAACTTCGCAATCGCGAGCCCGAAAAAATAATTTCCAAGAATCGACAAAAGCAGCAGCCACAGATATTGCAGCTCGCCCCAGGCATAAAAAATCAGGCTGGCGCAAAGCAAAATTGCGTTTCGATAAACCTTGCCGCTATGCGCAAAATAAAGCGCTAGACAAATCGGTAAAAAAGCGAAGAGGAAAATGTTTGAGCTAAAAACCATGCTTTCTCTACAGAATTTTTAACTCTTCTTGCATCGCGACTTTTAGCTTTGGCAATTCATCGGTGATGATCGCCCACACTATCTGCGCATCTATGTCACCCAAATAATCATGAACCAAAATATTGCGAAAACCGGCAATTTCACGCCAAGCTATTTGGTTATTTTTTTTCTTAATTTCTTCGCTCAATCGCTTGGTTGATTCTGACATAATCTGCAATTGCCGAAGTACGGCATCATAGGTTTTGTGATCATTTTTAAATGATTCAAAACCATCAACGACATAGGAATTTATATGATCGATGCATTCGATGATGTGAATAACGTATAGCCTGTCTTTCATTACAAACTCACAGCCTCCGCAATAATTTTATCTTTTATTGACCAGTGAATTGAGTTATCAGACACCACATCAACCCGGCATTTTAGCAATTCTGCCAAATCAAGATTAAAACCAGATAGATCCAATAAATTAGCACCTGGAAGCAGATGAACCAAAAAATCTATATCGCTTTTTTCACTTTCTTCACCGCGCGCCACAGAACCAAAAATTCGAATATTTCCGATTTTTCTACGCTTGGCAATTTCAGCAATTGGGCCGCTATATTGAGTCTTTATTTGAGCTAGGTTCATGATACTTTTCTTTGTTCAAAAGTTTTTATATCCAAGGCCGATCATATTCCGGCGCCTGTTCTGACAGTGGAGCTGACGGAATATCCGCGTAAATCTCACCATTCATTTTAATCACCACACGGCCGGTGTCAGTCACCACGCCAATCACCGCAAAATCGAGGCCCCATTTTTCGAAAATCTTTTTGGCGAAGTCCTCGCGCTCTGGTTTGATGATCATCAACATTCTTTCCTGACTTTCGGAAAGCATGATTTCGTAAGGCACCATCCCAGTTTCACGCTGCGGAACTTTTTCCAAATTCAGCTCAATTCCCGTTCCACCTTTTCCCGACATTTCAAATGACGACGAAGTCAAGCCAGCCGCGCCCATATCTTGAATCGATAAAATGCAGTCCGATTGCATCAATTCCATGCAAGCTTCAAGCAATAATTTTTCAGCGAATGGATCGCCAACTTGCACGGTCGGGCGCTTATCTTCGTCACCTTCCTTAAATTCGTCAGACGCCATCACCGCGCCGTTAATGCCGTCGCGGCCGGTTTTTGAACCAACGTAAACTACTGAAGCGCCAATTTGCGATGCGGCAGAATAGAAAATTTTATCAGTGTCGGCGATGCCCACGGTCATTGCGTTGACGATGATATTACCGTTGTAACTTTTATCGAAAGTCACTTCACCACCAACTGTTGGAACGCCCACGCAATTGCCATAGCCGCCAATTCCAGAAACCACGCCATTCACCAATTGTTTAGTTTTTGGATGGTTAATATCGCCAAAACGAAGTGCGTTTAAATTTGCAACTGGCCGCGCGCCCATCGTGAAAACGTCGCGCAAAATTCCGCCAACTCCCGTTGCAGCGCCTTGATATGGCTCGATGAAAGATGGGTGATTGTGGCTTTCCATTTTAAAAATCGCCGCCTGCCCGTCGCCAATATCAATTACACCAGCGTTTTCTCCAGGTCCGCAAATAACCCACGGAGCTTGAGTGTGCATGGTTTTAAGCCACTTCTTCGTAGATTTGTAAGAACAGTGTTCCGACCACATTGCTGAAAAAATTCCAAGCTCAGTGATGGTTGGAACGCGGCCCAAAATTTCGAGAATTTTTTGATATTCGCTTTCGGTTAGATTATGCTCTTTAACCAGCTGTGGTGTGACTTCGACGTGTTTCATTTTCGTTAAATTTAATTTTTTTAGTCACCCTGAGCTTGTCGAAGGGCGACTAAATCGCGCAATTTAGCCATGCTTCGACAAGCTCAGCATGACTAAAAAAATTTTTGCAGTTTGACCTAAAGTTTTTCGGCGATTTCGTTAGTAAAAATATAGTTCCCAGTGACCGATTGAACATCGTCACAATCTTCCAGCGCATCGATCATTTTCAGCAATTTTTGCGCTTGCTCAAGATCGGCAATTTCCATCGTATTTTTGGCTTTCCAATCAAGTTTTGCCGAAAGTGGATCGCCGAATTTTTTGATTAAAATATCGCGAACGGCGCTGAAATTTTCTGGCTGCGTGATCACGGCGTGAAAATCTTCACTTGATTCAACTTCGCTTGCACCAGCTTCCAGCGCGGCCTCGAACATGTCTTCTTCGCTGGCCACTTTGCCGTCAAATTGGATTAAACCAATGTGATCAAACATAAAACCAACCGAACCGGTTTCACCCAAAGCGCCACCAAATTTGGTAAAAATGCTGCGCACTTCGCTTGCCGTGCGATTGCGATTATCGGTCAGCGCTTCAACAATTAACGCAATTCCAGCCGGCGCGTAGCCTTCATAGCGAATCTCGTCAAAATTTTCACCAGCCGCTCCTGAAGTCGCTTTTTTGATCGCTGCATCAACGCGGTCTTTTGGCATATTTTTTGAGCGCGCGTCAATCAACGCATTACGCAAACGCGGATTGAACTCCGGATCAGGCTGCCCGGTCTTTGCCGCAACCGTGATTTCACGAATTATTTTAGTAAAAATTTTTGCCTTTTTAGCGTCTTGCGCGCCCTTGCGATGCTTGATATTAGCGAACTGCGAATGTCCTGCCATAAAATTTAGTTTTTTAAATTTTAAAAAATGCGGTGCAGCTTCAACGCTATATTTTTTTTGCCAAGTTGAGTTTCATCGCAAACACGGTTGAAATTAACAGAAAGCCAATCGATGGTTTTGCCCTCTCCATTCCTAACTCAACAGCTCATCTAAAAACATGGCAAAGACGCTTTACGACAAAATTTGGGACTCACACTTAGTTTACGACGACGGCTCTTCAGCCGCAATTTACGTGGATCGCCAGCTGATTCACGAAGTAACTTCTCCGCAAGCTTTTGAAGGACTACGAATCGCTAACCGCAAACCGCGAAGACCAGAAGCACACTTGGCCGTCGCTGATCACAATGTTCCAACAACAACCGCAGATCGCGGCCACGGAACCTCTGGAATCAAAGATCAAACCTCGCGCACACAAGTTGAGACTTTGGAAAAAAATTGCCGCGAATTTGGCATTACTTACTTCGATTTAGACGACAAAAAACAAGGAATTGTTCACATCGTTGGCCCCGAGCAAGGCCTTACGCAACCAGGAATGGTCATTGTTTGCGGCGATAGTCACACCGCAACTCACGGCGCTTTTGGCGCACTGGCATTTGGCATCGGCACTTCAGAAGTTGAGCACGTTTTAGCCACCCAAACTCTCATCCAAAAACGCGCGAAAAATTTTCTCGTCAAAGTTGAAGGCGCGCTTGGAGCTGGCGTCACTGCAAAAGATATCATCCTTGCTGTAATCGCCAAAATCGGCACCGCCGGCGGAACTGGCTGTGTTATCGAATTTGCTGGCAGCGCAATTATGTCACTTTCCATGGAAGGTCGTATGACTGTTTGCAACATGGCAATTGAAGCTGGAGCCAGAGCCGGATTGATTGCACCCGATGAAAAAACTTTCGAATATCTCAAAGGAAGACCAATGGCGCCAAAAGGTGAAGACTTCGAGAAAGCCCTAAAATACTGGCGCGCTTTACCATCAGATGCCAATGCAAAATATGACAAAGAACTTCACTTAAACGCTGCCGAAATTGCGCCTTACGTCACTTGGGGAACCAGCCCAGAAGATGCTTTGCCAATTACGGCAAAAGTTCCATTTCCAAGTGATTTTGCCGACAAAGGTAAGCAGCAAGCTGTTTTGCGTTCTTTAGAATACATGGACTTAAAACCAGGCACGCCGCTTGAAGAAATTCAAATCGACAAAATTTTTATCGGCTCTTGTACCAACGGCCGCATTGAAGATTTTCGCGCTGCTGCAGAAATTTTACGCGGCAAAAAAATCGCCAAAAATATCAAACTTGCTATGGTTGTTCCAGGTTCTGGCTTGGTTAAAGAACAAGCAGAGAGCGAAGGTTTGCATAAAATTTTTATCGAATCGGGTTTTGAATGGCGCGAACCAGGCTGTTCAATGTGTTTAGCTATGAACGCCGATAAGTTAGAATTTGGCGAACGCTGCGCATCAACATCGAATCGTAATTTCGAAGGCCGCCAAGGTCGTGGCGGTCGTACTCACTTGGTCAGTCCAGCAATGGCGGCAGCGGCAGCGATTTCTGGTCACCTAGCTGACGTGAGAAAAATTTAAACAAATGCTCGTTTACTTCCGCTCAAAAAATGGCGCAATCTCGCGAAATAATTATGACGTCACCAGTGCGGGATTTGCGCCACTTCCAGGTAAGAATGCAATTTGCCAAGAAGGTGAAAAATTTTGCTGGAACGCCACAACTCTGAAAGATTTGTCGGCAATTTTTTTAGCAATTTTTACCGCTGCAATTGGCTATGGAATCTTAGCAGTGCTGATTGCAATCAAGCTTGAGCAAAATGTTAAAAACGAAATTTTGATGTCGATTTCCGCTGCCACACAAATTGGTGCCGGCGTAATTTTTTCGCGTTTTTTGCCTTCATTTGGTCAAAAAAACGGACTTATCAAAACCATCTATATTGGCTCGCTGATCTCGGCGGCTTGCGCCTCTCTGCTGTTTTTCTATCCAGGATATTTTCTCTGGCTGGTGCTGATTTATTTCTTAGGAACTTCCTTTTTTATCTGCGGCGTCACCAGAAATACGGTGATGATCGACCTTGCTCCAATAAAAATCCGCGCACTTGTTATCTCAATTGGAACCACGCTGGTTGCAGTTGGAAACGCTTTAGGGCCAATCATTCTCAACTTGCTTAAAACCGGCAATAGCTATTTCTCTTTCGCTCTTGCCTCAGGATTTTTCTTAGCCTCAATGCTGCCGCTATCTCGCCTGCGCAAAGTCGATTCGGCGGTTCGCGAAAATAAAAAAATCGGCATTTGGCGTTACATCGAAAATTCACCAAAAATCATGTTTGCTGGGTTTTCCGTAAGCTATGCAATGTCCGCCGCTTCGGCATTTTTAATCATCTATGGAATCAGAATTGGCATGCCGCAAGACCAGGCATCACTTTTGCTTTCCGTCCTGCTTTTTGGCACAATTTTTTACATTCCGCTTGGCTATTTAACCGACCTACTCAATCGCCGCATGATGATGATTTCTTTCACCATGCTTTCACTCCTTTGCACTTATGAACTCTATGACGTCGCTGGCTCACAACAAATTTATACTTTGCTTTTTTTACTTTTCGGCTGTCTGTCTGGAATCAAGCTGCCGGCCGTTGTGCTCATCAACGAAAAATATAAACCAACGCAGCGCCTTGCCGTAAACAGCGCATTTTCGCGCTTCAGTTTGATTGGCAACATCACTGGATTAATCTGCACCGGCGGCATCATGGACAAGTTCGGAGCGCAAGGATTGTGGATTTCGCTGATGCTGATCCTAACTTTTTTTCTGTCTTTTTGCCTGATTAATTACACACAAAAATTCCTCCGCGGCCAGATTTCGCGCCAAGATTTAACGATTTTTAACAAAAACAAAAATGAAGAAATTCTCATTTAAAAAACTTTTCTGCGGCAAAAAAAATCCTGTCGTTGCCTGCCTGAACCTTCAGGGAGTAATTGGGCAAAACTCAAAATTTTCTTCGGGAATTAATTTTGAAAATTGTGCACCGCTGCTCAAACGCGCTTTTGAAACTAAAAAAGCGAAAGCTGTTGCACTTCTTATCAACTCGCCAGGCGGCTCGCCTGTTCAATCCGAACTAGTTTACAATTATGTTCGTGAATTATCGGCCGAGAAAAAAATTCCTGTTTACACCTTCGCACAAGACGTTGCAGCCTCTGGCGGCTATTGGCTGTTGCTTGCAGGCGATGAAATTTATGCGCATAATTCTTCAATCATCGGTTCAATTGGCGTAATTTTTTCTGGCTTTGGTTTTGTTGATGCAATCAAGAAAATAGGCATTTCGCGCCGTGTTTATGCAGAAGGAAAAAACAAAGCGATTCTTGATCCGTTTTTGCCCGAAGAAGAAGAAAACGTAGCGATCCTCAAAGATGCGCAGCGCGATATTTTTGAAAACTTTAAGGATCTGGTGAAATCAAGGCGCGCCGGTCGTCTGATGGAAGCCGAAGAAAAACTTTTCACCGGCGCTTTTTGGTCGGGAAAAAAAGCTGCAGAGCTTGGATTAGTTGACGGCGTTGCCGATATGCGCAGCAAGATGAAAGAAAAATTCGGCGAGAAAGTTGAATTCGTAAATATCACCGCCAAAAAAAGTTTTCTAAAAAGTTTTTTTCAAGAACGCCTAAATCTCAGCAAACAGCTTATTTCAAACATCGAAGAGCGTTTAATTTTTAACCGCTTTGGGCTTTAAAAATCTTGGCATGAAAGTTTCGGGCGGATTTACAAAATCCGCCCGAGCACCAAACCTAAGCATCAAAGGCGCGAAATTTTATTTTTTCAAAACCAACTTTTTTCAACATGACCTTCTTCCAATCCAGCCTAGAAAAATCTGATCCAACAATCGCCAAATCAATTTCCAACGAATTAAATCGTCAGAAATATCAAATCGAATTAATCGCTTCTGAAAATATCGTCAGCCGCGCGGTGCTTGAGGCGCAAGGCTCAATCTTCACTAACAAATATGCCGAAGGTTATCCAGCGAAACGTTATTACGGCGGTTGCGAATTTTCTGATGAGGTCGAGCAAGCAGCAATTGACAGGCTTTGCCAACTTTTTGGCACAAAATTTGCTAACGTTCAGCCGCATTCTGGTGCAAGCGCAAACTTGTCAGTGTACCTGGCGCTTCTACAGCCAGGCGACACGATTCTTGGCATGAGCTTGGCTGCTGGCGGACATTTAACGCATGGAGCACAACGCACAATTTCAGGAATGTGGCTGAAATCAGTGCAATATGGCATTCGTCTTGACGATGGTTTGATTGACTACGAACAAGCTGCAGCTCTAGCTCGCGAACATAAACCAAAATTAATTGTTGCAGGCATTTCTTCTTATCCACGCATCGTTGATTGGGCGCGTTTCCGTCAAATTGCTGATGAAGTTGGTGCGCTTCTAATGGTTGATATGGCGCACGTAGCGGGATTAGTTGCAGCAGGAATTTATCCATCTCCCGTTGGAATTGCGCATATCGTCACTTCCACAACTCACAAAACTCTGCGCGGACCGCGCGGTGGCGTGATTTTGACCAATGACGAAGAACTGGCCAAAAAAATTAATTCTGCCGTTTTCCCTGGCTTGCAAGGCGGACCTTTGATGCACGTGATTGCAGCAAAAGCCGTGGCATTTGCTGAAGCTCTGCGTCCGGAGTTTAAAACTTACGCAAAACAAGTCGTCGCTAACGCCAAAGTTTTGGCAAAAGTTTTGGTTGCTCGTGGTTTAAAAATCACCACCGGCGGAACCGATTGCCACTTGATGGTTGTAGACCTCACGCCACTTGAAACTTTAACTGGAAAAGAAGCCGAAAAAGTTTTGGAACGCGCCGGCCTCACCTGCAATAAAAACGCCATTCCAAACGATCCACGCTCACCTTTTGTCACTTCTGGTTTACGCTTTGGAACCGCGGCTGGAACGACTCGCGGCTTTGGGGAGAAAGAGTTTGAAGCAATTGGGCAGATGATTTGTGACGTACTTGAAGGCTTCGTCAAAAATGGCGAAGAAGGAAATAAGACGGTGGAAGAAGCCACTAAAGCCAAGGTCCGCGCCCTTTGCGAACAATTTCCGATTTATTAATATCACTCGATTTTTTGCTGGGCGGAGTTTGTAACTCCGCCCACTCGTTCATGCAATTTCAACGGCATGAACGAGTGGGTGGGATTACAAATCCCGCCCAGCATTGAGGACTTTGAAAAATCACAATAATTTTATGCTAAAACTCATCACCTCCAAATTCTCTCCCTACGGCCATCGCATTGAAATGGCTCTGCTTGAGAAAAATTTACCTTACGAAAAAGTTATCGTTGATCTGGCCAATCGCCCGGATTGGTTTGTGAAAGAATCGCCATTTGGCAAAGTTCCGCTGCTCTATGTCGATGACAAAATTCTCTTCGAATCAATCGCTATTTGCGAATATCTCGACGACGCTTATCCGCAAATTCCTCTTCACTCGCAAGACCTGGCAATCCGCGCTCAGCACCGTGCTTGGATGGAAGTCAGTAATGCAATTATTGCCGGAACTTTGGGAATGGTTTTTGCGCAAAATCAGGAACAACTCGACATCAAAAAAGTTGAAGTGATTTCCAAACTTGCCGTGCTTGAAAAAAACCTGCGCTTTGGCCCTTATTTTGACGGCAATAAATTTTCTCTTGTTGATATTTGTCTGGCTTCAGCCCTTAAGCCACTTAGCTTCATCGACAACAAATTCTCTTTAGAAATCTTCGAGCGCTTCACCAATATCTCTGATTACAGCGAAAGTTTGATCACCCGCGGATCCTTGCACAAAGCGCTTCCACAAGATTATGAAGAAATTTTTAAGAATTTTTTAATTAAAAGAAATTCACACCTTTTGACCCTCACTTTCACTCTATAATGATGACAGCTTTACCGATTTTAAAAATCAAAAAACACAGCGAAATCCGCTTAATCAAAGGCGGAGCATGGATTTTTTCAAACGAAATCGAGAATTTTGCCGCATTAAAAACTTTAGAAAAAGGTTCACTTGTTGAAGTAGAAATTCGTGGTTCACAAAAATTTGCCATCGCCTATTTCAACGCACACAGCCTGATTGCAGCACGCATTTTGACTCACAATTACAACGAAGAAATTAATGAAGATTTTTTCGTCGCAAAAATTTCTGCGGCAAAAGTTTTGCGCGATAAATTTCTCAGCGAACCATTTTATCGTTTAGTACACTCAGAATCTGATTTCCTTCCCGGCCTAATCATTGACCGCTTTGACAATGTTTTTTGTTGCCAAGTTTCAACCGCTGGAATGGAAAAATTAAGCGACCTTATTTGCAGCGCTCTGCAAAAAGTTTTTCCAAATTGCTCAGTAATTTTTCGTAATGAATCTGAATCAAGAAAACTAGAAGGCCTTGATAATCACAGCCGCGTGGCGGTTGGAGAAATTCCTAAAAAAACTCAAATCACCGAAAATGGTTTGAAATATCTCGCTGACATTAGCGAAGGCCAAAAGACCGGATGGTTTTTTGATCAAAGACAAAATCGTAAATTTATCTCAACAATTTCCAAAGATTGCGACGTGCTTGACGCCTTCTGCTACTTGGGTGGATTTGGTATTAATGCTTTGGCCGGCGGCGCAAAATCGGTCACTTTTGTCGACTCTTCGAAAGATGCGCTGGAACTTGCGAAAGAAAATCTCGCTCTAAATTTTTCCGGCAAAGATTGCGAATTCATCAATTCAAAAGTTTACGAATTATTCGAAAAACCTGAATTTCAAGAACGCAAATTCGACGTTGTGCTGCTTGATCCTCCAGCTTTCATAAAATCGAAAAAAGATTTTTTCTCTGGCATGAAAGGCTACGAAAAACTTGTGCGTCTTGCTGCTGGTTTAGTTAAAGAAAATGGCATTTTGATGCTGAGTTCTTGTTCGCATCACGCTGGAACTTCTGAACTTATCATCGCCGCTAATGACGGCCTGCGCAAAGCTGGACGTCCGGCAAAATTAATTCGCGTTTTTGGCGCTGATTTTGACCATCCTCTTCATCCAGCGATGAGAGAAAGTGAATATCTGAAATCTTTAACTTTTATACTCGAGTAGCATGTCTTCTCCTACGGCGCCGTCTTCTCCTACAGCTGCAAGAGTTCATGCTTCATACACAATTAGTGAATTACAAAAACCTGGGCGCTCTGGAGAAGCAAGCGAGGACTTCCTATCACTCTTTGAAACAACAATTTCCTACGAAGCTGCTGTAAAACTGACCGCAGAGTCTGTTGCACAAACCGTCAAAATAACCGCCGAACAAAACCCTGGCTCAATGCTTTGCTCCATTGTCACCGATGGAAAAAACTTCACAACTTTCAACATCGGCGATTCGCGCGTAATTCTTGTCGCAAGAAATACTGAAGGAAAATTTGCCACAATTGATCTCACGCAAGATCACAACAACACTTGCAACAGAATAAAAACAGAACTCGAACTTCCCGACGATTATATTTTTCAAACCGGAATTTCCGGCTTTATTGGTCGCTTTGACGCTGGCCCAAGAAAAACTACACCAGATGTTTTTAGCGCCGACTTTACCACACTAATTGAGTGCTCTCCCCTTGCCAGACAAGGCTTCGCGCCATATGACGTAATTGTCACTTCCGATGGCATACTTGATGCTCTTACCTCTGATTACAGCCTGTCTTTTAGCACTTTTCCCGTCTCTTTAGAGAATGCTTCTTTCGTCAAAAGCTCAGAAGAAAGATTAAGAAAAATCACCGAGATTTACAGCGACAAAGGCATAATTTTTGCCTCCGACCTGACTCGCGCTTCCAGACCAGGTTCCGAGGATGATCTTGGCGTAATCGTTTTAAACGTCACCAATCTCAGAACAGTAATTATTGCTTCTGCTTGCGATGGCCATGCTGGCAAACGCGAACCAAGCGAGCCAAATCCAGTAGCAAGAACTTTTGGTCTGCAATTACAAGAAAGACCAGAGTTAACCTGCTTGACTATTACTGGTGTAGCAGCACCAGCCGCAGTCAAAGCAGAAGCGGTAAGGCCAAATGCGCCCAGATTTATCTTTGATGCAGCAGGCGCACCTTCTTCCTCTAGAGCCCTCGCCAGACCTCTTTCTTTTTTTGATGTAAGTGGAGATGAAAATAGTGGAGATAAAGATAGTGGAGATAAAGATAGTAAGGAAGCAACGCAGAGAAAGCGCGCACGACAAGAAGAAAAACCTTCCATAGTCACAGCGGCCGCAGAAGCAGAAGCTGCGGAAGGATTTGGCGCGCCAGATGCAGCAGGCGCTTCACCAAAACCAGAAGCAAAATCTCAAACCGCAAGCGCATTAGCAAGCGCAGCGCAACAAACTTTATAGGCTAAATAATGAAAATCCTTGTCACCGGCGCCTTAGGCCAAATTGGTTCAGAACTTACCGCCGCACTGAAAAAAACTTACGGCGAAAAAAATGTCGTCACTTCTGATTTGCGCGACTCAGCAGCAATTGCCGAGGAATTTTTGCCTTACGAAAAGCTCGACGTCCTAGACAAATCCCAGCTTGCCGCCATCGTCAAAAAACATCAAATCAGCGTAATTTATCACCTTGCCGCAATCCTTTCTGCCGCTGGTGAAAAAAATCCTAACCTGTGCTGGGACGTGAATATGACTGGCCTGCACAATGTATTGGAAGTGTCCCGCGAACTTGGTGTGAAGCAGATTATTTGCCCAAGCTCAATTGCCGTTTTTGGCCCGGAAACCCCACGCAACAACACTCCACAGCAAACGGTAATTATGCCAAAAACAATGTATGGCTTAACCAAAGCAGCCGGCGAGCTGCTTTGCGAATACTACGTGGCAAAGTTTGGACTTGATGTGCGCGGCATTCGTTATCCTGGATTAATCAGCTATAAAACTCTGCCAGGTGGTGGAACTACTGATTACGCGGTGGAAATTTTTTACGAAGCGCTGAAGAAAAAAACGTACCAATGTTTTTTGAAAGCCGACACAACGCTGCCAATGATGTATATGCCAGATGCCATTCGCGGCACAATTCAGCTGGCTGAGTGCGATTTCTTGAAGCTTAAAGATCACTGCAATTTCAACTTCGCGGGCGTGAGTTTTTCTTGCGAAGAGCTCGCTTCGGAAATCAAAAAACATATTCCAGAATTTGAGATTTCTTACGTTCCAGACTTCCGCCAAAAAATTGCCGATTCTTGGCCGTGCTCAATTGATGATTCGCAGGCCCGCGCGCAGTGGGGCTGGAAGGTGGAATTTGGGTTGGAGAAGATGGTTGAGGATATGATTAAAAACCTACGCGAACGACTTTAATTAAAATGGCATGAACGTCCAGGCGGCATTACGTAACGCCGCCTGAGCGGCTGATGGGATATACCGCACCTCTCAAAAAACCTCGTCATCCTTGAATTGCGCAGCAATTCGAGGATCTCGTGCGCCTTATCCGCTAAACAAAACAAGATCCTCGAAGCCTACGGCTTCAAAGATGACGGGATGCGTTATTTTTTTCCGGCTGATGGATAATGCCGGGCCGTTTTGGAAAACCTCCTGCCGCTTGGGCGGGGTTTGCAACCCCGCCCGCAGGTTCACGCAAAATTCTCCACCACCTAGTTCTTTTTTCTTCGCAGCAAATTCTTCCGCAGCGCATCCGAAAGTTTTTTCTTTTTTTGCTGCTTTTCTTTTCGCTTATTTTCCGAATCTTTCGGCGCTTCTTTCTTTACTTCACTCATAAATCCTGCGCAATTTCAAACTGCTTCGAGTAAAGATTGGCATACATCCCGCCGCGCTCGAGCAACTCATTGTGAGTTCCTTCTTCTATTACTTTACCATGCGAAATAACCACAATTTTATGCGCATGCATCACTGTTGAAAGACGGTGCGCAATAACAATGTTGGTGCGGTTTTTGGTTAGTTTTGCCAAAGCATCTTTGATTAGTTTTTCTGAAATTGGATCAAGTGCTGAAGTTGCTTCATCAAGCAATAACACTGGCGCATTATAGAGAATTGCCCGTGCAATCGCAATACGCTGGCGCTGTCCACCAGAAAGCAAAATGCCATTTTGACCAACTTTTGAATTATATTTTTCCGGCAATTCTTGGATAAATTCATCAGCCTCAGCAAGCTTGGCAGCATTGATGATTTGCGCTTCGGTGGCATCTTCTTTGCCATAGCGAATGTTCTCAAAAATTGTGTCGTCAAACAACATCACTTCTTGATTCACCACCGACATTGCACTGCGCAAAGATTTTATCGAAACATCGCGAATGTCGTGCCCGTCTAGCTTCACCACACCTGACTCAGGATCATAGAAACGTAAAATCATACTCATGATTGTCGATTTTCCGCCGCCCGAATGTCCAACCAGCGCTATGGTCTTTCCAGCCGGAACCTTGAAGCTGACGCCGTCAAGCGCTTTTCTGTCGGCAACATAGCGGAAACTTACGTCGTTAAATTCGATCTCGCCTTTGACGTTGGTTAGCTCAATTGCATTTGGCCTGTCGATAATTTTTGGCAATTCGTCAAGCAAAGTGTAAAGCCTGGTTGCCGCAGCAAGACCCATCTGCACGCCCGAATTCATTGACGATACAGATTTCAGCGGACGGTAAGCCATCATCATCGCTGCAAAAAAAGAAAAGAACGCACCCGGAGTTGTTGCACCAGTGATCACTTGGTGCCCACCATACCAAATCACTGCTGCAACGCCAATGCCAGCAAGACTTTCAACAAATGGAGATGCAACCAAGGAAATGCGCGAAATTTTTTTGCCCATCTTGAAAATGCTCTCAACAATTTGCCCCATTCTTCGCACTTCAAAATCTTCACAGTGATAGGCTTTGACCAGCTTAGAGTATTGCAACGTGTCGCTCATCTGCGTGTTAAATTTCCCCGCCATTTCTTGATTTTTGAAAGAGAGATTACGCAGCCGGCGCCCAAGTTTGTAGATTGGATAAGCAGCAAGGGGAAAACCAATAAAAGCAAAAAGCGACAATTCAACGCTTTGATAAAACATCACTCCAATCAGTGCCAGCAAGGTTATCAGCTGCTTTACAAAACCATTTACCACTGTGCCAATTAACCCAACCACTGCACCAATTTCGTTGATGATGCTGGCAATCATGTCACCGGAAGACTTGCTGTGAAGCTTAGAGATGTCCGACTTGATGAAGTGCGCGTAAAGACGATTTCGCATGTCGGCAGTGATGCGCAAACTCAAAACATTCATCGTCAAAAGTTGGAAATAAGTGGCAAAGCCTTTGATTATGGTCACCAACAAAACGACAAGCGGAATAATCACCAAAGCGCTGGTGTTTTTATCAACGAAAACTGAGTCGAGTGCAGGTTTGATCAACCAGGCGTGAAGCGAGGTGGTGCCAGCGATGACAAGCATTAGCGCAACTGAAACTGCGAAGGTTCTCCAGTAAGGAAAAACATATTCACGTGAGATTCTTTTGGTAAGGTAAACAGTGCTTGAATAGTTGACTGGCTTGACTTGCGACGACATAAAAAAATTCACAATTAACAATTTAGATTTAGTTAAGCAGACGATTTTTTAAAAAATTCTGCCTTTTTTAAAATCCTTAAGAAGCCTTTATTTTCTGGGCTGAGAAACAATCATCAAAGATCTAAACCCAAGCTAAAATCTATTTTTTAAATGCTAAACATTTTCCTTCAGCACAAAAATTCTTTTGCGCGCGCAATCAATAAAATCGCTGCTGCAAACAATATCACGATTGAAGAAATTGATCTAAAAAACTTCACCGTTGAACCAACAAAAGAAGCAACACACGGCGATTTAGCCTGCAACGCGGCAATGGTTTTGGTGAAAAAGTTTGCGGCAATCGAAGCGCTAAATAATCCGCGTAAACTTGCGCAAAAAATTATTGATGAGCTGCAAGATGAAAATATCGCCAGCCTTGAAATTGCTGGTCCCGGCTTCATAAACATTCGCCTCAAACCGCAAGCTTTTTACGCGGTGATTTCAGATTTGCTAAGACAAGAAAAATTCGAATTTCCAAATCTTGGACACGGCACCAAAGTGAATTTGGAATATGCCTCACCAAATCCAACCGGGCCAATTCACGTTGGCCACACGCGCGGCGCAATTTATGGCGATGTTTTGGCAACACTTTTGCAAAAAGTTGGTTTTGATGTTTTGAAAGAATACTACATCAACGACGCCGGAAGTCAGATCACTACCCTGCTTCGTTCCGCTTATTTACGCTATCTGCAGGCTTGCGGCAAAAATGTGGAAATTCCCGAAGGCCTTTATCCAGGCGACTATCTTATTGCGGTTGGACAAAAAATTCGCGAAAAATTCGGCGATAATTTAGAAGAGGATTTAGAAAAAATCCGCGAATTTGTTGTGGGCTCGATGGTTGAAATGATTAAGGCGGACCTACTTGCTCTGGGCATCAAACATGACAGCTATTTCTCAGAAAAAAGAGAGCTGCATGACAAAAATAAAATTGAGGAAGCGCTAAAAATTCTTGAGAAAAAAGATTTAATTTACGTTGGAAAACTTGAAATTCCAAAAACCGCAAAAGGTGTTGGAGCTGCGCCAGAAGGCTATAGCGACCATGATCAAACTTTATTTCGCTCAACAAAATTTGGTGATGATTGCGACCGCGTTGTTAAAAAATCTGACGGCTCTCCAACTTATTTCGCCGGCGATATTGCTTATGCAAAAAGCAAATTTGAGCGCGGCGCAAAAATTTTTATCATGCCACTTGGCGCCGATCACGCTGGCTATGTAAAGCGCCTGAGCGCTGCAGTTGACGCAATCAGTGATGCTCAATCGCAACTGAAAGCGATTTTGTGTCAGATGGTAAAATTCATCAAAAATGGTGAGCCGCTGAAAATGTCGAAACGCGCCGGAAATTTTATCACTGCGCGCGAAGTCATTGATGAAGTTGGTGCTGACGTATTTCGCTTCATCATGCTCACTCGCAAAAACGATGCGCCTTTTGATTTCGATTTGGCAAAAGTTGTTGAGCAATCAAAAGATAATCCAATTTTCTACGTGCAATATGCACACGCGCGTTGCTGCTCTGCTGTAAGGCAGTCGACACTTACGCAAAAAGAAATTTTCGCTGCAGATTTAAACTTACTTCGCGACGAAGCCGAAATAAATCTCATCAAAAAAATCGCCAATTTTCCACGCGTAATTGAAATGGCGGCAACAAATTTTGAACCGCATCGCCTGGCTTTTTATCTGCAAGAATTAGCCGGCGAGCTGCATGCTTTATGGAACAAAGGCATGGAAAATCCTGAATTGAAGTTTGTGATTAAAGACAATTTGCAACTTACAGCAGCGCGCCTTTATTTGGTCTTAGCGGTTAAGAAAATTATCGCTTGTGGATTGGAGATTTTTAACATCAAAGCCCTCGAGGAGATGAGATAATGGAAGATTTCGGATATAGAAAAAACGAGGAAAAAAGCCAACTTGGCACCCCGACACGAAAATTTTTTCTGCTTTGCGCAGCAATGTTTTCAATTGCCTGCTTCATTTACATCACCATCAGCGCCTACTATTACGTCTATCAAGACAAAGACGGAAATGTGGAAACAATTAAGTCTCCAGAAGGTCCAATAAAAATTCTGGAAGAAGAAGCTGAAGTTGCTGCTAACGGCTCAATGAAAATTGATCGCTCAATTTATGAAGATATTTTTGGCAGCAAAAAAGAGAGATTGAATCAAGCAAATCCAACGGTGCAAACCGCTGCAACACCTGCCCTGCCTCCAAAAACTCTGGCGCAAAATAATCGCGAATTGGTCAAAGAAAATTTTCCAAATGCTAAACTTCCGGCAGAAAATAAGCCAGCGCAAGCCGCTGCTAGCGCCGCGCAAAATCCGGTAGTTTTTTCTACTCAAGATAAAAAAGCCGCCGCAACAAAAGATTTACTAACCAAAAGCGAAAGTGGCGCACAAGCAACAAAACCAACACCAGTAAGCCCAAATAAAAAACGTCAAATCCGTGTTCAAGTTGCTGCGATGACTTCAAAAGATGCGGCGCAAGATGCGTGGAAAAAAATTCACCACCTTCACACCGACCTATTTTCTGGCCTCAAGCCAGTTATCGAAGAAGTTGATTTGGGCAAAAGAGGAATTTTTTACCGACTGCAAATTGGTAATTTTTTTAACCAAATTGAAGCCGAAGAATTCTGCGGTAAATATGTCGCTAAGACCAAAAAGAATAAATCAGACTGCATAATTGTGGAATAAGCTAGATGAGAGCATTACCTGGATTAGCTAGACTAACTAAAATAGAACAAACATACGGCCCTTCAGCCTTCTTTCGCCATCTTAAGCAAACTGCCCCTTGAATCTTATTCTGGGCAGACGCTGCCACAAATCATAAATACTCGCGCTAAAAATTGGCCATTGCGATTAATTTACCAGATTCGCCCCGAAATTCTAACCAAAGAACATGCAATGCTTGCGGCAGATTATTTCATTAATGAATTTAGATTCTTAGGTCACGCAGCACCAAAAACTTTCGCAAAAAGTCTAGAAGCAAGAGCCGCAATCTTCATAGAAAAACATAAACTTGTTGAAGCAGAATTAGAGGCTTTTTCTCGCAATATAGCTGCAATTTGCGATTCAGCAAACGCAATAAAAATGGGTCAACCTGGTTTAACCATAGGTGGAGCCTCGGCACGAGCTGTCAGATCAACACCCGGACCAATAACACCAAGATATCCCGCCAGAAGATGATATTAATCAAGTCACGCCTGGTTGCTCATTAAAAAACCTCTTTCTCAAATGAATTTTTTTGATGAAACACTTAAACTTTATGAAATTTTTGAATTGCCGCAACAGCTTGCAGATATTGATCTGGCGGCGTTTCTTTTGAGAGTATCCAATCATAAATCAGCAAATCATCTTCGCACAAAAACTTCGCCAAAAGCTGCAAAAATTCTGGCGAAAAATCAGCTAGGTTTTCTTCAACAAATTTCCCAATCAGAAAATCGGTTTCCTTACAACCGCGATGTTTAGCACGATATAAAACTTGTTTGGATAAATTTTCGCTCATTATTTTTTTTCCAAAAGTTTTCGGATTTCTTGTACTAAATTTTCTGCCTCATCTTTTGCATAAGCTTTTGCCTTAGCATTTCCCCAAACCGGCTTTGGAAAAGTGACGTCATTTTTTTTACGAGAAATCACGTGAATATGCAGCTGACTCACCACATTTCCAAGCGCGCCAATGTTAATTTTGTCAGCAGAAAAATTTTTTTTCAAAATTTCGCTAAGCAAATTTATTTCAAACAAAACTTCCATTTGCTCTTCAAAAGAAAGGTCGATTAGCTCAACCAAACCGGGTTTTCGCGGCACTAAAATCAGCCACAAATAATTTGCGTCATTCATTAGAAGCAAACGCGAAATTTTTAGGTCAGAAATAAAAAAACTGTCCGATTCAAGTTGTGGGTGAAGTGCAAACATTAGCGTTTAACTTTAATAATTTAACATTTAGCAAGTTGCGCGAAGCTGCTTGTTTGGCGGCCGCGCTCAATTTCTTAGAAGTTCATTAATAATTGTGAAATGTTAAAATCTCTTTCCATCAATAACGTCGTTTTGATCGAAAAAGCAGAAATCGAATTTGCTCGTGGGCTTTGTATTTTAAGCGGCGAAACCGGTTCGGGAAAATCAATTTTGCTTGATGCACTTGGTTTAGCAATTGGCTTTCGCTCCAACACTCGCTTGATTGGAAATGAACAAGAAAAAGCCACGGTTTTAGCAGAATTCGACATTTCTAAAAATGATTTCTGCAAAAAAACTTTAATCGAAAATGAATTGCTCGATGCCACAAACCCAGATTTGGTGCGCATCCGCAGAATTATTGCCGAAAATTCCGCTTCCAAAGTTTTTGTAAATGACGTGGCAATTGGCGTAAATTTACTTGCTAAAATTGGCGAGAATTTAGTCGAAATTCACGGTCAGCACGACCAACGTGGATTGCTCAACCCAACCTCTCACCTGCTGCTTTTGGACGAATTTTCGCAAAATGAAAATTTGCTAAAAAATCTTCGAAAAATTTATGAAGAGTTCAAAACATGCGAAGAAAAAATCGCCGAAATTTTAGCAAAAAAAGAACAGGCTTTGCGCGAAAAAGATTACCTTGAACACGTAGTTGCCGAACTTGAAAGCGCCAATCCAAAAGCAAGTGAAGAAGAAAATTTAGCCGCAAAAAAAGATCAGCTAGTTGCCAGGGAAAAAATTCTAAATTTCCTCAAAGATTTCAAGAGCAACCTGCTTGAAGCCAACTCTAACGGGGCTTTGGCGCAGCGAACATTAAGCCGAAACCAAAATCTGATTAACAATTTTTTGAGCGAAGATTTAGGCGAGTTTGAAAAAATTTCTGAAAAAATTGAAACGCAAATCACTGAAATTGATTCAGCAATTTCAAGCATCGATGGCATTTCTTACCGACTCAACAAAGACGAATTCAACCTTGAGGAAATCGAAGAAAGACTATTTTTAATTCGTGGCTTGGCGCGAAAATTTAACGTAAAAAGTGACGAACTTTCAAATGTTTTAGAAGACTCGAAAGAAAAATTAAAACTTATCACAAACGAAGAGGAAGTAAGTCGCGACCTAGAGCTGCAACGAAGCAAGCTGCTGAAGGAATATCAAAAAATTGCCGAAGAATTAAACGAACGCCGAAAAAAATCGGCAAAAATTTTGTCGAAAAAAATCGAAGAAGAATTGCACTTCCTTAAAATGGGCGGCGTAAAATTCAGTGTAAATTTAAGCGAAGATACAACACAAAGCCCTGCCCCGTCTGGCTTTAACAAAGTTCGTTTTGCTGCGTCAATCAATCAAAATTCTTTCGACGATATTTCCAAAATCGCTTCCGGCGGCGAACTTTCGCGTTTCATGCTGGCGCTAAAAGTTGCGCTAATTGACGTGAAATCTGTACCAACAATGATCTTTGATGAAATTGACACAGGAATTGGTGGAAGCACCGCCAACGCGGTTGGGGAGCGTCTCAAAGCCCTAGCAAAAAATCTGCAAATTTTAGTTGTCACCCATCAACCACAAATTGCCGCCAAAGCTGATACTCATTTTAAAATCAGTAAAATCTCTGAGCAGAAAAAAACCAAAACTGTGATCGAAAAACTTGATGAAAAAAATCGTCAGTTAGAGATTGCGCGAATGCTTTCCGGCGAAAAAATCAGCGACGAAGCTCTTGCCGCCGCTCAAAAATTAATTCAAAATTAACACATGCCATCAGTTGCCGACGACAATGCAGTAATTCGCGGAATGCGAAACTTTGTCATCATCACCACACTCATTGTGCTGGTGCTTGGCTTGTGTTTTTACATCACCGGCAGCCTTGTGATTACAAGCATCGCTGGCAACTTAGAAGTCATCAAAGCTTACTGGAAATTGCCCATCGACAAGCAATTTATTTATCTCTTCAAAACGCTTTACGCTTACTGGAAATTTTACTTCACCAACTCCGAAAAACTCGACGCCACCAGCTACAATTATTTCGCCACCAAACTTTGGCTACTCACCATTTTACCTTACGGAATTCTGTTCACTATCGCTTTCACTTTCCGCGCGCCTTTGATGGATTGGCGTCCGTTCAAAAAAGCAGAATCAATTCACGGTGACGCAAAATGGGCAGAAATGAAAGACATCAAAAAAATGGGTCTGCGCTCAAAACATGGTGTCTTGCTTGGAAAATATAAAAACAAATTACTCATCGCTGACGGCTTTCAACACATACTACTCTTTGCTCCAACGGGTTCTGGTAAGGGTGTTGGCTTCGTAATTCCTAACCTGCTTTTTTGGCGCGACTCGGTGATTGTTCATGACATTAAGCTTGAAAACTACGAACTGACTTCTGGCTGGCGCAAAAAAAATCTTAAGCAAAAAACTTTTTTGTGGAACCCGGCAGATCCTGACGGCATCTCGCATTGCTATAACCCAATGGATTGGATTTCCAAGAAGCCTGGGCAGATGGTCGATGACGTGCAAAAAATCTGTAATTTCTTGTTGCCTGAACAAGAATTTTGGCAAAACGAAGCGCGCGCTTTGCTTACGGGCGTGATGCTCTATCTTGTTGCCGCCGAAGATAAGCCAGCAACTCTTGGCGAAGTTGTGCGAACTTTGCGTAACGACGACGTAGTCTACAACCTGGCGGTTGTGCTTGACACAATGGGTAAAAAAATTCACCCGGTTTCTTACATGAACATCGCGTCTTATCTGCAAAAACCAGACAAGGAACGCGGCTCGGTCACCTCTACAGCCAACTCGTCTCTTGAGCTTTGGGCCAACCCGTTGGTTGACACAACAACTGCAACAAGCGACTTCAATTTACACGAATTTAAACTGACACCACACACTCTTTATGTAGGTTTGACGCCAGACAACATCTCGCGCCTAAAGCCTTTGATGAACATGTTTTACCAGCAAGCCGCAGCTTTCTTCACTGCTCACATGCCGCGTCCAAACGAAAAATTTGGTGTGTTGATGCTGATGGACGAGTTTCCAACTCTTGGAAAAATGGAACAATTTTTGGCCGGCATCGCCTATTTTCGCGGTTATCGCGTTCGCCTCTTTTTGATCATTCAAGATACCGAACAGCTGAAAGGAATTTATGAAGAAAACGGAATGAACTCGTTCCTTTCCAACTCAACTTATCGTATCACTTTCGCCGCCAACAACATGGAAACAGCAAACCTGATTTCGCAGCTTCTTGGCAATAAAACAGCGACGCAAATTTCTTACAATAAACCAAAATATCTTGACCTCAACCCAGGCGCTCGTTCGCTTCACGTTTCTGACGTGCAACGCGCCTTACTATTGCCGCAAGAAGTAATTCAGATGCCGCGCGAAGATCAAATCATCCTTATCGAATCACAGCCGCCAATTCGCGCCAAAAAGATTTTTTACTTCAAAGAAAAAATGTTTACCTCGCGACTGTGGCCAAAAATTTCAGTGCCAAAACAAGAACCAAATATGGTCAAGGCAAGTAAGATCGTTAAAGAAGAAGCAGAAGCTGCGAAAAAAGCAGCAGAAGCTGCAGGAACGGCTGGAGCCTCTGGCACAGAAGGTTCGTCTGGAACAATTGAAGGGGAAAAAGCTTAGAAAAAAATGGAAAATAAAATTAAAGCAGCAGTCATTGGCGATCCAATTTCTCATTCACTTTCGCCAAAAATTCATAATTTTTTTCTGCAAAAATATGGAATTAACGGCAGCTATGAAGCAAAAAAAATCAGCAAAGAAAATTTATTAAAAGATGTGCAGCAACTTGTTGCTGAGGGCTTTGCTGGCTTCAACGTCACTTTACCACACAAAGAAGAAATCTATAAAATCTGCGACCATCTAAGCCGCAGCGCAAAACTTTGTGGCGCTGTAAACACAGTAATCATCACACCAGACAAAAAACTTTTCGGCCACAATTCTGATGCCGCCGGCTTCATAAATAATTTTAAAAATCACTGTCCAGATTTTAATCCCAAACAAAAAACCGCTTTTGTTATTGGCGCTGGCGGGGCAGCAAGGGCAATAGTTTATGCACTTATCGATTTTGGTTTTGAGAAAATTTTTATTACCAACCGCAATCAAACTCGCGCCGAAAATTTACTCAAAAATTTTGCTAATTTTGCTGCGCAAAAAAACTGCCAATTGCAATTTTTACCCGAGGTAAAATTTGCCAAAAAACTTGACCAATGCGATTTATTAGTAAATTCAACATCGCTTGGAATGATTGGCCAACCCGCCTTGTCACTTGATTTGGCGCTGCTGAAAAATTCAGCAATTGTTTATGACATCGTCTACAAACCCTTACAAACAGTGCTTTTGCGCCAAGCGCAAGCGCAAGGAAACGTTATTGTCACTGGCATTGGAATGCTAATTGAGCAAGCATTGGTGGGCTTTGAAGCCTGGTTTAAAACTAAGCCGCAGCCTGACGAAAAACTAATAAATTTAATTACTCGATGAACTTCATTAATTTTCTCCTTCGCATCGCGCGCGGCGTGATTCTGGGCCTCTCGCTGCTTTGCCTAGTTTTATTTATGGTCGATAATCGCGGCGAAGTTTCAATCCATCTCGATCCTTTCCCCTTCAGCATCGAGACCAGAGTTTTTATGGTGATGATCTTCTTTTTTCTGCTTGGAATGGCTTTTGGAATTTTACTCTGCTCAAAAACCATAATCAGCAACGCAGTCAATAAAATCAGGCTTTCGCAAAGAGAAAAAAAGCACTAAAATTCCCGCATTTTTACTGAAATTTCGAGTTGCCTTTCATTTTTGCCTAAATAGCTTGCGCGGCCCTTTGAGGTCGAATCACCACCCTTAAGTAGAGCTGCAAGCAATTCCACAAATCATCTAAATTTAATCAAAAAATATGGCGAGTAACCTAACCATCATGGGCAACAAGGAAATCTTATTGGTTGCCGAAAATATCGCACACGAAAAAGGTATCGCGCTGCAAGAAGTTATCGAGGCCATGGAAGAAGGCATCAAACTTGCCGCAAAGAAAAAATACGGTAGCCACCTTGATATCGAATGCCGCATCGACAAAAAAACTGGCCAAATCAAACTTTTCAACAAGCTGCAAGTTGTTGCTAACGACACTGAAGATTTCGACGTTCGCACGCACATCACACTTAAACACGCTAAAGAAGAAGACGAAAACGCTGAGCTTGGCGATTCTGTTATCCAGGAACTTCCACCAATTGACTTGAACCGCGTTGTTGCTCAAGTCGCTAGAAACGAGATCATCCGCAAGGTAAAAGAAGCTGAGAAAAATAAAGAATATAACGAATTCAAAGATCGCATCGGCGACATCGTCAGCGCTTCGGTGAAAAAAGTTGGCTTGAAAAATATCGTTATGGAAATCGATGGCTACGAAGCTGTCATCCACGAAAGCGGTCTAATTCCACGCGAAACTTTCCGTGTGGGAGATCGCATGCGTTGCTACATCGAAGACGTACGCAAAGAATTGCACGGCGCACAAATTTTCCTTTCACGCACCCATCCGCAATTTTTGGTTAAACTTTTTGAACAAGAAGTTCCAGAACTCTACGATGGCAATATAGAAGTTAAAGCAGTTGCCCGTGACCCTGGTTCACGTGCCAAAATCGCCATTTACTCACGTCGTGACGATATCGACATCATCGGTTCCTTCATTGGTATTCGCGGAAATCGCGTTCAGTCTGTGAGTGCTGAGCTACGTGGTGAAAAAATCGACATCTTCAAATGGGCGCCAAACGTTGCTGAACTTGTGGTAAGCGCGCTTACTCCAGCAAAGGTCAGCAAAGTTGTTGTTGATGAAGAAAATCGCTTAATTGAAGTAGTTGTTGCTGAAGACCAACTCAGCCTGGCAATTGGCCGTGGCGGACAAAATGTAAAACTCGCTTCTAAACTTGTTGATTACAAAATCGACGTAATGACCGACGAGCAAGAATCAGCGCGCAGAACTGCAGAATTCAACCAAGCTTCTAAACTATTTGCTGAAGCGCTCGACGTTGAAGAAATGATTGCCAATTTGCTTGCTTCTGAAGGTTTCTTAAGCGTTGAAGAATTGGCACAGGCTGAGGTTTCTGAAATCCAATCCATCGAAGGATTTGACGAAGAAATTGCCAAAGAAATTAAGAACAGAGCTGAAGAATATTTACAGAAAACCGCTTAGGAATTTTCTAATACTCTTCTCGCACTGGGCCGCAAAAAAAATTGTAAAATGACTGAAACAACTATTCGCTCTAAACTCACGCTCAAGCTACCAACTTCAGTCAATGCACAAAGCCCTGCTTTGAACAAAAGCACCGAAAATAAAAAAGTCGGCAATTCGCTTGTTCAAGTGACAATCAAAGGTCGCAAAAAAGATCCAAAAATTGAGGAAAATTCTAGCCTCAATAAAAGCGAGCTTGAAGCAAGAATAAAGGCCATCTCTAAACCAAGAGAAGATTCGCAAGATTTTAAAACTAACGAAATCATTAACAGGGCTGCAGCCAAAGAAAGACAAGCAAAGGAAGAGGTTTTATCTTCTAAAAAAGTTAAAGAAACTGTTGTTGAAGTTGCTCCAGTAGTTGAAGAACAAAAGATTTCCGAACCAACAAAATACAAAGTAGACAGCTTTGACGTGCGCGGCAAAATCAGACAAAGTCTAGAAGTCAGCAATCGCGAAAAAGAAGAACGTGAAAAACTCTTAATCGAGAAACGCAAAAAAGAAGAGCGCGAACGCCAAGAAAAAGAGCGCCTCGAAATTGAAAGACATAAAACAAAAAAACCTGAAAGAAATTTCGACGAAGAAAACGCTGCAAAAAAATCTAAACCAAATTTCAAAGAAGAGCGCGTAAACACGCGTAAACTCACTTACATCGTTGGCTCATCTGATGGCGACGAGTTTGAACATTCTGGCAACCGCCGCAAAAAACAAAAACTCAGACAGCAAGAATCTTCTTCAAAAGATTACAAAAAAATCAGCCGCGAAGTTGCTCTTCCTGATCTCATCACTGTTTCTGAGCTTGCAGATCGTATGACAGAAAAAGCTGGCGACGTAGTTAAAAAACTATTTTCGATGGGCATGGTCGTCACCAGCAACCAAGCAATTGACGCCGATACTGCAGAAATCATTATCGCTGAATTTGGCCACAAAGCAAAACGTGTTTCACATTCTGACGTAGAAAATGTCCTCAGCGAAGAAGACTCAACTGCGCCAATTATGGCTCGCGCTCCAGTCGTCACCATTATGGGTCACGTCGATCACGGTAAAACTTCATTACTTGACGCCCTGCGCGAAACTGACGTTGCCGCTGGCGAACATGGTGGAATCACGCAACACATTGGCGCTTCTCGCATTCAACTAAAAGATGGCCGCTTCATAACTTTCCTAGATACTCCAGGCCACGAAGCCTTCAGCGAGATGCGTTCACGCGGCGCTAACGTCACTGACATTGTCGTTTTGGTTGTTGCCGCTGATGATGGCGTGAAAGAACAAACTGTAGAAGCGCTTAATCACGCCAAAGCTGCGGGCGTTCCAATAATTGTTGCTGTCAATAAAATCGACAAGCCAGGCGGAGATCCAAAAAGAGTTAAAAACGAACTTTTAAACCACGAAATCATCTCTGAAGATTTGGGTGGTGATGTAATTTTCGTCGAAGTTTCTGCTAAAAATAAAATCAATCTCGACAAGCTTGAAGAAGCAATTTTGCTGCAAGCAGAGGTGCTTGATTTGAAAGCACGCTATGAGGGAAAAGCCAGCGGTGTTGTTTTGGAATCGCGCGTTGATCCATCAAAAGGTGTTGTTGCAACCTTGTTGGTGCAGCATGGAACGCTTGATGTTTCTGATCTAATCGTGGTTGGATCGTCTTTCGGACGTGTGCGCAAAATGTCTAACGACAATCACAAAAACTTAAAATCAGCAACTCCATCGGTGCCGGTGGAAGTTCTTGGTTTAGACTTTGCACCAAATGCTGGTGATAAATTCGTTGAAGTTGATGAAGAGCGCCAAGCCCGCGAAATCATCGCCTACCGCAATCGCAAAGAAAAAGAAGAAAAAGCGCTAAAAAATTCGGCAAAATCTTTCAACGACGTCTTCAAAGAATCTGGCAAAGGAAAGTTGAAATATCTCAACATCATCATCAAAGCCGATGTGCACGGCTCAGCCGAAGCAATCAATGGCAGCGTGCTTAAACTCAATACTGAAGAAGTTGCCATTAAAGTTATTCACACCGCAACCGGTGGAATTTCTGAAAGCGACATCAGCCTTGCTGCCGCCTCAAGCGCACTTATCATTGGTTTCAACGTGCGCGCTAATGCCGCCGCAAAAGAAACTGCGCGCCTAAAAGGTGTTGATATACGCTATTACTCAATCATCTACAATCTCGTTGACGACCTGAAACTCATGCTTTCCGGCCTTCTTTCTCCATCGAAAAATGAAGAATATCTTGGCCAAGCGGAAATCAGACAAGTCTTCAAAGTCACCGGCTCTGGAAAAATTGCTGGTTCTTTCGTCACTGACGGACTTGTTAAAAGAAGTGCGCGCGTTCGCTTACTTCGTGACAACGTGGTTATTCATGATGGCGTACTAAAAACTCTGCGCCGCTTCAAAGACGACGTTAAAGAAGTTAAAAGCGGCTTTGAGTGCGGTATTGCCTTCGAAAACTACGAAGACATCAAAGAGCACGATATGGTCGAGTGTTACGAGATTGTTGAGAAACAGCGTATTTTGTAGAATTAACTCGAGAAAGAGCTAGGCAGAGTTTACAACTCCGCCCAACCGTTCATTAAAATGGTTAAAATCTCGGATTAAATTTTTACATGAACGTTTCGGACGGCATTACAAATGCCGTCCAGCTTTAAGCCGTTAAACTAAACAGAAACAAAATGTCCTCACTAATTGCCTTCTCTTACCTAGTTTCCGCAGTCCTCTTCATCCTCTCCCTCTACGGACTTTCTTCACCAAAAACCTCGCGCCTTGGCAATAATTTTGGTATGGCAGGAATGGGGTTGGCAATTGTCACAACTTTCTTCCTTCCTCAAGTACAAAACATCGTTGCCATCATCATCGCAATTGCAATTGGCGGGGCAGTTGGTTGGGCGGTTGCACGTAAAGTAAAAATGACCGCGATGCCACAACTTGTTGCCGGATTTCACTCTCTCGTTGGCCTTGCTGCCGTGCTTATTGCCGCAAGCGCTTTATGGATGCCAAAAGCTTTCGGCCTGATAATTGATGACGAAATCAAAACCGGCAGCCTCATTGAAATGGGCCTTGGCGTTGTAATTGGTGCAATAACTTTCACCGGCTCAATTGTCGCTTTTCTCAAGCTCAACGGCAATATGAAATCAACGCTGAAGGTTTTTAAGGATCCAAAAAAATCCTCAAAAATTCTTGCTGGAGTTGCTTTGGCAAACCTTATTGGCTTCATCATTTTTGGTTCAAAATTCCTCTTCATCACCCTCACCTTACTTTCCTTTTTTGCCGGTTTCGTTTTAATTGCACCAGTTGGCGGCGCAGATATGCCAGTCGTGGTTTCAATGTTAAATTCTTATTCTGGTTGGGCAGCAAGCGGCATTGGTTTTACACTTGGCAACCCGCTTCTTGTCATTACTGGCGCTTTGGTTGGCGCATCTGGGGCCATCTTGAGCTACATCATGTGTAAAGCGATGAACCGCTCAATTTTTAACGTAATTTTCTCGGGATTTAGCGAAAACGCACAGCAATCTGCTTCAGAGCAAAAAGAACAAAAGCCAGTGAAAAGCGGCTCGGCTGAAGACGCTGCTTACATAATGAAAAACTCATCTTCGGTAATCATCGTTCCAGGCTATGGAATGGCGGTTGCATCAGCGCAGCACGCGGTTGCAGAAATGACCAAAATTCTTGAAGAAGCTGGCGTGAGTGTTAAATTTGCCATCCATCCAGTTGCTGGCAGAATGCCTGGACACATGAACGTATTGCTTGCTGAAGCCAACATCGACTATGAAAAAGTTTTTGAGCTCGAAGAAATCAACAGCGAGTTCAAATCAGCTGATGTTGCTTTTGTGATTGGCGCAAATGACGTGACAAATCCGGCGGCAAAAACCGACAAAACCAGCCCAATTTATGGCATGCCAATTCTTGATGTGGCGCATGCAAAAACTGTTTTCTTCATCAAACGTTCAATGGCCTCAGGCTATGCGGGCGTTGAGAACGAGCTCTTCTTCAATGACAATACCATGATGATTTTTGGCGACGCTAAAAAGGTCGTCGAAGAGATTGTTAAAAATTTATCCAACTAAAAAAATCTATGAGTAAGACCAACGCAAATTCGATTCGTGTCGGAAACGTAATTTCTTTCGAAAACCAACTTTGGAAAGTTGTAAAACGCGATCACGTCAAGCCAGGCAAAGGTGGGGCTTACATTCAAGTTGAGATGAAAAACATCGTCACTGGCAACAAAACCAACACGCGCTTTGCTTCCAGCGAAGATGTTGACGTTGCTTTCGTTGAACAAAAAAATTTCCAATTTTCTTATTTCGACCGCGACGAGCTGGTTGCCATGGATATGGACAGTTTTGAAACCATCCAATTTGCTAAAGAATTGGTTGGCGAACCCTTGCCATTCTTGAAAGAAGGCATGGATATCCGCGTTGAATACTGCAACGATAAACCAATCACAATTTTCTTACCCGAACAAGTAAGTGGCGTAGTTGCACAAGCTGATGCGGTTGTAAAAGGTCAAACTGCGGCAGCATCTTACAAGCCAGCAATCCTTGAAAATGGCGTACGCGTTATGGTTCCGCCATTCATTGAAACTGGCGAAGAAATCATCGTTCGCACGGAAGACTTCACTTATGTTGGCCGCGCCAAGTCATAAAATTTCTCTAATAAAAATGAGCGGAGCGGGCAATAGCTTCGCTATTTTTGATGCTCGTGAAGCTGCAATTTCACTGACCCTGGCTCAGATTCAAAAAATCTCTCAAGAGTTTTTCTGCGATCAAATAATCCTTTTACATCAATCAACTGACTGCGATGTTGAGATGGAAATTTTTAATCGCGACGGCTCAGTTTCTGGCGCTTGCGGAAATGCAACAAGATGCGTTGCTTCGCTCTTTGATCAAAATGAAGTAAAAATAAAAACCGCGGCCGGAGTTCTTAAATGCTGGCGCGCTGGTGAAAATAAAATTTCCGTTGCTGTCGCTGTTCCAAAATTTCTTCCAAACGAAATTCCGCTAAAAAATTCTTCTTCTGAAAATATCAAACTTTTTGGTTTTGAATTTTCCTGCGTAAATGTTGGAAACCCTCACGCTGTAAGCTTCATCTCTTCAATAATTTCTGATGAGAAATTTTTTGATGTGGGTCCAAAAGTTGAAACCAATGAAATTTTTCCCCAAAAAACTAACGTCGAATTTGCGCGGATTTTGTCGGATGATTTAATCGAAGTGCGCGTTTTTGAGCGCGGCGCTGGCGAAACTTTGGCCTGCGGCACCGGTGCCTGCGCGGTTGGAATTTTAGCGATGAGAAAAAAATTGATCTCCAAAAATTCTGTAACGACGCGTTTTAAAGGTGGCGACTTGCAGATCAGTTGGAATGGCGATGGAAGCCCGGTAATTATGACTGGTTGGTATGAGTTGGAGTTTGTTAGGGAGATTGAGGTTTCTTAAAGCCAACTACAACGGCCATGCTTCGACAGGCTCAGCATGACCTTACCTGATTAGCTCGATAACTAGTCATCCTAAGCCTGTCGAAGGGTGACGACACCAAAACAATAAATCAAACCATGAAAATCCTTCTCGCTGTTTTTTTGTTCTTCACGGCAAACGTCTTCGCGCTTTCCCCCGAAAAAAGATTAGATGATGAAAAGCTTGAACAGCGCGCCGTTGCTTTGTTTAGGCAAGTGCGCTGCTTGGTTTGCCAAGGTCAGGTAATTGAAAGTTCGGATACGGAATTTTCGGCGTCGATGCGTGAATTGATTCGTAAGAAAATCAGCGCTGGAAAAAAAGATGAGGAAATAAAAACGCAGCTACTCGCCGAATTTGGGGAAGATATTTTGCTGAAAAGCGGCGAAGAAAATGAGAAATCTCTTTTTATTTTACCGCTTCTTAGCGCGCTGCTTGGTGCGTTTTTTTTGTTTAGATTTTTTCGCAAAAAAAGTAACTAATGAGTGCGATCTCGCGTAGCATCAAACACAGCACCAAGTCGCACCGGACCACGTTCTCTTCTAGGCGTTATCGCTGTGGCTGGGGCTGGCGTTACAACTTTTGACAAAGCATTCACGTCAGCAAGAAAGTCTAATAATTTACGATCAACATGTGATCCAGTTGCACGCCGATCATTTGCAGTATGAACATGTTTCTCTACAGGATAAACTTTCCGCACTTCCAGCACCCCACCACGCATTTCGGCAAGGCGTATTTCACCACTATGCTCAAAAATAATTTCACGATAACCGCTACTATCATTCACCCTAAAACTATTAGAATGCTTTTCTGGATTATATCCTGCAGTTGCGCATAGAGCCTTCAAATTGTCATAACATTCATGATTAGTATCACGAACTAATCTTTGCTGAAGATCACCAAAACTAAAGCCATGTTTTGCGTGTTGTTCTGTGGCAAACTTATCGTAGGCGGCAAACATTGCCACGGTGAATCCACGATCAAGCGCACCACTTGGATCTCGCAGTGCATCTGGAATTTCGCCTGGTGACGAAATAGTCTCACCTGCCGCGCGAATTATAAAATCTTGTGTATTTGGAGTTACCAATATTTCCCATCTTCGCCCTTTATGTGATACAGTAAAAAGCTCCTGACATTCACGATCTATTTTTCCTGCCAATGTCACATCTTCCCGAAAAGTTGCACCTTTGCGACATTTTAACATTTCTGGAATAACCCTCTTAACCTCGGAAGTAGTTAGCAAATGCCCATTCACAAAAGACAGTTTTTTTCCATCAAGATTGCATCCAAGATTATCAGCTATAAAAACAGTTCCAGTCTGTAGCGTGTTCAATTCAGAATCTGGAACACCAGCTTCTTGCACTAGTTTTCGCGCAGCATCTACTGGCCTAGAATCACGAGATAATCCGACTGCTTTCACATCAAGATGCTGATTTGCATCACGAAAACTTCCCAATGCCGATTTCCCAACACCTCTGGTAACTACACCAAATGCTCGCGCTGCATAACCAGGTATGCCGAAAACTAAAGCCACAGGAATTAGTGGTATAGCAGCAGCAATAGCAGCGAACCAACCATGTTTCTCTTTAACTTTTCCTATAGTTTTAGCCGCCCATTGAGCCGGGGCAAGCAATCCATCACCAAGCGCATTAGCAGGAAGACTTGCGGCATTAGCCGCTCCTGCAACTACTAGCGAAGCTCCATCCACAGCTAGGCCAGGCACGCGAGCGCATCCTTTGCCTATACTGCTAAAAAGATCTCCTAATCCCCATCTTCTTCCAGCTGCATGGTTATTTGGATCACGAGTGCCCCAAGTCCAAACCTCTTGCTCATTTTCTATAAGACGAAGCCCGCTTGTAGTTCGCACAGCTTCTTCGCATATTGCTGCTTTTTCTTTTCCCAGGCCTTTTGCAAACCAATTTCCGCGCTTGAACAGATCAGCAGCTAAATTATTGCAAACTATCGCCGTTCTGTTCGCGCCGACAATTTCGCATAATTTTCCAACGCCGCGCAAAACATATGGATATACTGGAAGACCAATAGTTGTCGCATTTACCAACCAAGCTAAACCAGTTTTTGTTGACTCATCTTCGCGGCGAATTTCTGCAGCTCTGTGGTCTAAATCATATTGGGTTGAGGCGCGGCTTGTTTCGATAGTTTTGCAGAAATCCGTAATTTCTTGGTCTGCAACTGCATTTGAATTTATTATCACCCTCCTTCCAGGATAATCTGGATTACAAGCTAAGCCATCTTGACAAAGCTGGAATATAACTTTGTAAACACCGGTTGGTCTTCCATGCGCATCGAAAACATGCGCAACATCAAGATCTCCGCCTGTAACATTCGCAGAAAAAACCTTCGTACCATCAGGCCTGGTAAGTCGGTTTAATTTATCACGCAGATTAAGGGCTTCATTTTCCGCATTCTCTCCGCCAAAAATAAATTCAAACTTCGAGTGATCGATAGCTCCATGAGCATCAACACAAGCAGAAAGGCGACTAAACTCATAAAGAGAAAGTCCGGAATAGCGACCAACTTTTGTGCCTAAAGCCCTGATTGCATCAAGACGGACTTTGGCTGCATCATCAAATGCTGGAGCTATAACTGCAGCGTCCACTACTGCTTTATCATAAGGCAAGTCGACAAATGCTTGACCGTGTTGCGGATCAAACGGCGGCGCGGCAAACATTGGATTAGCTATTGTCGTTGCAGCTGTTGCGCCCACTCTGCCCAATCCCCTTCCTCTTGGTACTGCTCTTGCCATATCCTAAAATTTTATTGATCTAACTCGCGCGATAAAGTGGCGAGAAGTTGGTTAGAAAAATTTTCAGCGCGCTGTGAAAATTGGTTAATCTTGGCGCTGAAAATGTTGTAGAAAAAAACCGCTGGAATCGCTGCAAATAGGCCAATGGCCGTTGCAAGCAATGCTTCTGCAATTCCTGGCGCCACAACCGCAAGGCTGGTATTTTTTGAAACAGCGATTCCTTGGAAAGAATTCATAATTCCCCAAACCGTGCCAAACAGCCCCACGAAAGGCGCGGAACTTCCAACGATTGCTAGAAAATTCAAGCCGGATTCCAGTTTTTCCATCGACTTGTTGTTTGCCACCATCATCACCGCGCTAAGTCTTTCCTTAAGCGAGGCGTTTTTTTCTGCAGATTCTTGCGCAATAATTTGCTTAGTTGCGCTTGACCGCCACTCCTTCATGCAGCTTAGAAAAATACGGCCCAGAGGATGATTATCCGAATGTTTTGCCTTGCCATAAATTTCGTCAGGCGTTGAGGCATTTTCAATCACTTCTTCAAACTTATCGCTGCGCTCTTTGAGAATGCGGAATTTGAGGATTTTATCAAAAATTATCGCCCATGACCAAAGCGAGGCAACAAGCAAAATTCCAATCACCAACTGCACAATGATGTCGGCTTGAAGGACGAGGTTGATGATGGAGACTGAGGCTGTTTCTTTCATAAAAATTAAAATTACCTCACAACCACGTCATCCTTGATGCCAAAGGCATCGAGGATCTGGTTATGACTTTGCTTAAATTGGACGAGATCCTCAAATCGCTTTGCGATTCAAGGATGACGGATTTTCTGAAGCTTGGCGTGGTCTGTGACCGCGCCCACTTGTTCATGGCCGTTAAAATTGCATAAACGAGTGAGCAGAGTTAAAAACTCCACCCAGCAATTCCTTTATTCTTCAACCACTTCCCTTTTACCAGAAATGCTTGGAGCAGTCACCACGCCATTTTCTTCCATTTTCTCAATCAAAGTCGCGGCGCGGTTATAGCCAATACGTAGCTGGCGTTGTACATAACTAATCGATGGTTTTTTGTCGCGGCGCACAATCATCACCGCTTTATTGTAAAGATCGTCGTCAGAATTTCCGCCGCCATAATCATCATCACCGCCGCCTGACGAAATTGGCACCGGCACTTCGAAAGAAATTTTATCTGTTTCAGAAAATTCCGACGCATCTTGCTGCTTGATGAAATTCACGATATTTTCAATTTCTGTGTCTGAACAAAATGGACCGTGAACGCGCGTCATCTTACTTCCGCCCGACATAAAAATCATGTCACCCTGCCCCAAAAGTTGCTCGGCGCCTTGCGTGCCAAGAATTGTGCGGCTGTCAATTCGCGATGTCACTTGGAACGAAATTCGCGTCGGGAAATTCGCTTTAATCACGCCAGTAATCACGTCAACCGACGGCCGTTGCGTTGCCATAATTATGTGAATTCCTGCAGCACGCGCCATCTGCGCCAAACGCTGCACAGAATTTTCAATTTCTTTTCCAGCAACCAACATCAAGTCGGCCATCTCGTCAACAATCACCACGATGAATGGAAGTTTTTTTGGCTCAAATTCAATCTCTTCAATAATTGGTTTGCCGTTAGTTGGATCAAAGCCGGTTTGCACTTTGCGCGAAAGTTTTTCGCCCGACAAAATCGCCTTCTCAGCCTTCTCGTTATAGCCAGCGATGTTACGCACCGCAAAGCTCGACATTAAACGATAACGCTCTTCCATCTCGGCAACAACCCACTTAAGCGCCACAACCGCCTTGCCTGGCTCGGTGACCACTGGAGAAAGCAAGTGCGGAATTCCGTCATAAATTGACAGCTCAAGCATTTTTGGATCAATCATGATAAACCTACATTCATCTGGGCGCAGGCGGAAAAGCAGCGACAAAATCATCACGTTCAAACCAACAGATTTTCCAGAACCGGTGGTTCCTGCAATCAACAAGTGAGGCATTTTGGCCAGGTCAGAAATCATAATTTCGCCGCCAATATCTTTGCCTAAAATCATCGGCAAATATCCTTGCGAGGTTCGATATTCCTTACTCTCAATCATTTCGCGGAAGAAAATCATTTCGCGTTTTTGGTTTGGTAATTCAATACCAATTGAAGTTTTTCCAGAAACAACCGCAATACGCGCCGACACTGCACTCATTGATCTGGCAATATCATCTGACAATCCAATAACGCGCGAAGCCTTGGTACCAGCGGCTGGCTCAAACTCATGCAAAGTGACAACCGGACCAACTTTTGCGCCAAGCGAAGTTCCTTGCACACCAAAATCATCCAAAACTTTCAGCAACATTTTTGCCTGATTATCTACCGATTCTTTGCTGATTTTTTTGTCTTTATTTTCTGCGGAACGATCTGCCAATAAATCTGACGAAGGCAGCTCATAGTTTGATTTCGCCGATCTTGGCGGCTTTTTTGTTTTACTAACTTTCTTGAGCTTTTCCTTCAGAACTTGCGGGGTTTCTTCTTCCTCTTCTTCATCATCATTTTCAATGATTTGCTCAACTTCTTCAATCTCCTCAACTTCTTCTTTTTCAACCGCTTTAACAATTTTGTCTTCCTCACTCTTCATCGATTCAAGCAAGCGCGAAACCAGATAGCGCGCGGTTGCAAAGCTGTAGCGAAAAAAATAAATCCAATCAGCAAGCGCAACTTCAATGATAATTGAAATTATCACCAACGCCAAAAATAGCGCAAAAATTGCCAGCAGCGGCGTTGGAATTAGCGAAGAAAATTGTGCTAAAACAAACTGGCCGTTGACTCCGCCAAGCGAGCTAAATTCCCACCATTTTGGTTGCGGCATTGCGGCAAAAAAAACTGCCGAAAATAAAATTGCAAAAGGTGTGAGAATTATTTTTTGCAGCAAGTTGTGAACACCGTTGCGGCTAGAGGCTTTGATGCCAATGACAAAAATTATCAAACACAAAATAAACGCCGAAAGTCCAACAAATTGAAAACTTAAATCAGAAATATGCGAACCAAAAGAACCTGCAAAATTAGTGATTTCACCATCAGTTGAAACGGTATTAAATGATGAATCTTCTGGATTAAAACTAAAAAGCGCAGCAAAAAAAATCAGCGCAAAGCCAGCAACGCCAAGGCCGCAGAGACGCAATAAAAGTCGCAATAAAATGTGAAAAAACTTTTCGTTTGGCATGAATTTAATTTGGCAGTGGAATCACTGGAAGGCCAGGAATTGGGAATTCATCGACTTTCGGCTTTTCTTTTTTTGGCTCAGTTTTTTGAGGAGTACCAGTTTTTTTTGCAGCTTCTTCTTGCAGTTTTTTATTAATTTCTTCGGCCAATTTCTTTTCAGCTTCAGCTTTTTGCAGCTGCTCTTGTTGCTTGATAAAAAACGGCGTAGGCCCAGCAATTGGAACCTCCTCGACGTTTTTATTTTGTGGAATGTTTGCTTGATTTGGCACGGCAATAATTTGTCCTTCAACTGGCGTAATAACTTGCGGCACAACTTGCGTATTTTGACCAACTGGCGCATATTGCTGCACCAAGCCTGGATTTGGATCAGGCATAATTTTTTTGTAAATATCAGGAAAGTTTGTGCGCGGAGTCAGAACTTTTCCACTTGCATCATAAGTCTGCTGCCCTTGCGCTTGAGCGTTCGCGCTGTTAACAAACTTTTCCATCATCTCTTGGCGATAAGCAGCGGAATCGCTTTTACGCTTGTCTCTTGCCTCATCTAAAAGTTTTTTTTGCTCTTCTTGTTTGGCCGTAAAAATTTTTTGATAATCAGAAATCATCATACAGCTATCATCAGCAAAACAGCGGTTCTTGCCACAGTCGCAACCAAAGGAAGCCGAGTTGCTGCAGACTTTATATTTGTCGAATTTTGATTCGCATTCATCAACGCAGCCATTACCAAATTGTCGCCACACGCCTTTACTTTTTTCACAAATTTCACGCAAATCAAAACTAGTTGAGCGCGCTATTTGCGCTGCTGCATGACTTGTGAAAAAAATTAGAATTAGCGCAAAAAATCTCATTTAGTTGAGTAGTTTTTGTAGCTCTTGCAAAATTTCTTCACCCATTTGCGTGCAAGAAATTCGTGCCTCGCCAGCTTTTGCAATGTCGGCGGTGCGAATACCTTTGTTTAAAACATTTTCAATTGCTTGATCAATTGCGTCAGCTTCTGCGCTGTAAGCAAAAGAATAACGCAGCATCATCGCTAAACTTGAAATTGTTGCAATTGGATTAGCCACGTCTTTGCCAGCAATATCTGGCGCTGATCCGTGGATTGGCTCGTAAAGTGCATTTTGTTTTCCATCAGATTTTTTTTCACCCAAAGAAGCAGAAGGCAACATGCCAAGCGAGCCGGTCAGCATTGACGCGGTATCTGACAAAATATCACCAAACATATTTCCAGTAAGCATCACGTCAAACTGCTTTGGATTGCGCACCAGCTGCATTGAAGCATTGTCGACATACATGTGCGAAAGTTGCACTTGTGGATATTCTTTCGCGCCAATTTCGCTTACAACTTCGCGCCACATTTCCGTAGTCTCAATGACATTTGCTTTGTCAATTGAGCAAAGTTTTTTGCCGCGAATTTTTGCCAAATCGAATGACACACGCGCAATTCTCTCAACTTCTTTTGAGTTGTAAGTCATGGTGTTTACACCTTGTCTTGAGCCATCTGCCAAGGTTTTTACGTAGCGCGGTTCGCCAAAATAAAGATCACCGGTAAGTTCGCGCACAATCATCAAATCAAGTCCTTCAATCACTTCGCGTTTCAGCGTTGAGCTATCCACCAACGCAGAAAAAACTTTCGCCGGACGTAAATTTGCAAAAAGTTCTAATTCCTTGCGAATACCCAGCAATCCACGTTCCGGACGATGTTTATATTCCAGCGCCTCCCATTTTGGACCGCCAACTGCACCAAGCAAAATTGCGTCAGATTTTTTGGCAAGCTCCAGAGTTTCTTGTGGAAATGGCGTTCCAGCCGCGTCATAAGCGCATCCACCAAGTAATGCGGTTTCGCATTCAAATTTTTTGCTGCTGTTTTTTGAAAAAAAATCGAGAATTTTTTTTGCCTGTGCAACCACTTCTGGACCGATTCCATCACCTGGGATTAAGAGGATTTTTTTCATAAAATTTTTTAATTTCCGCTATTTTTGTTGATGATAAAACTCGATGCTGGGCGCGGTTACAAACTCCGCCCCGCTACCGAGCCCGTTTTTAAATAAATTACTTTTTCTCCGTCTGCTTCAAAATCATTACCGGATTTTTGGTGAAAACTAAGTGATTTCCTTCGTCATAAATTTTCAACTCGCCAGCCGTGATATTACCGGCCTCGCCATCAGCAAAAACATCATACAAAGTCACCTCGCTTTCATCCTTATGAAAGGCTTTTTTGGCGCGAATGTTATAAACTTGATTGTCGTTATATTGAAATTTGATGCGCGGATTAGTCATCACTTTTTCAGTTTTATATTCCTGCGGATTTTTTTTGTAATCATTAACCAGCTTGATTGTGCTGCTCTTATTTATGGCGTGAAAAACGTAAGTAAAAAGCCCGCCTGAGATCAAAAAATAGCACAAAATTGTGATAACTTCTCTGATGCGTGAATGCGATTTTATTGCCTGTAAAACTTGCTGCGTTCTTAAATCCATTACGGCCTTTTTTGAGTTAGCGTCACTGCAAAGGAATCAACATTTTCAACGACTCCCACTTTTTCTACCGAAAGTTCGCATGCAGAAATTCGTGAATCTTCCATCACTGCATCAATCATTTCTTTGGCCATTTTTTCGATCAATTTAAAATGTTTTTTTGCTGCAACTGCGGCGATTTTTTTAAAGATTTTGTCGTAATCGATTGTGTCAGAAAGATCATCGCTAAAAGTTGAGTCTTCGCAATCGCTTGAAATCACTGCATTGATGATGATTGGTCGCTGCACAGTTTTTTCCCAATCGTAAACGCCAATTTGATTTGTTGTCAGGCGCAAGTTGTTAATTTTGATGAGCATTTGTGATAAAAATTATGACGAAAAAATTTTGACAACCGAGCTTGGGAAAGCAATTTCTACAACCTGAAATACATTTTCAAAATTCCATGCCGAATCAAAAAATCATACAAATTTCTGCGTATAAAAAAGCGCAAAACCAAAAAAAATTTCAGATGCTGTTTTTTATCATCCTGCTCGCTGCCTTACTCGGCGGCTTTTTGTGGAATAAATTTGTCGAAGATGCACAAAATCTTGATGTTGAAATTCCTGAATCAAAAAACATTTCCTACGACATTTCAAAAAGCCTGCCAATGACCACAGCTCAAGTGGCCCAAGCCTTTGAAGATGCTGACAACAAGCCAATTTTGCTTTATATCTACACAACTTGGTGCGGAATTTGTTCAAAAAATTTTCCAATCATCAATGAAATCGCTCGCGAATTTCAAAATACCGATTTGCAAGTGATCGCCATTGCAATTGATCGCAACCTAGAGCCAACAGTGCTCGGTGAATATCTTGGCAGCTTTGGAAATGTTTATTTTCAACCGCGCTTTTTATCTTTTAAGGAAGGCTTCATCGAATTTTTGCAGAAAAAACAAATTCGCTATGGTGGAAAAATTCCTTACACTGCGTTGATTTCACGCGATGGCGAAGTGGCAACAAAATTCACCGGCGTCAAAAGCAAAAACTATCTGCGCAACAAAGTGATTGCTGAACTTTACTAAAAAAACGTCGACCCAACCAAAAACAAAATAACTTCGATAAGTTCAAAATAACTGCTTTTTAATCAACTAACTAAAAACGACCTCGTCCCAGAGATAGACGCTGCACAGAAGTAGCCTGCGGGGTTGTGCCAGGGGAAGCAAGAACGCGATCCAGCAAGCGAGTCAGTGCATCAGTCTCTAGCCTTCCTTTTTCAATAAAAACCCTACCACTTTCGCCTACTTTTACCAAATTCCAAATCGCCGGACTATCTTGGCTTATTTTACTAACCGCGTGACGAGCAAAGCCATCCACTCCCATTTTTTTCACGCTTAGTGGACAATTTTTGTGTGCAAGAAATTCGCTGAGAACAGTCTTAGAAGCTTGCTCAAGTTCGTCAAAAGAACGAACCAGCTCAAATTTCTTCAAAGCTATCAAAACTTGAGCGCTGATTTCTTCATCTGACCTAGAAATTCCTTGAGCGCCAGGAACGGGAACCGGTCCAGGAATCTTCTCCCTTCTGCCTCTTCCATCACCCAGGAATGCACTTCGCATCTTTTTTTCTTCTTCTTCGGTGTAGGTTGGATGTTGTTTTAAACTTGGCAATTGCACCCTAGTCTCAGAAAAATAGTCATCTGTCTTAGTTTCTACAGCGCTAAAAATCCTTGGTCTTGCTGTTTCTGCCGCCGGTACTGGTACTGCTGGTCCTGCTGGTGCTGGTTCTGGTTCTGCCTCTGGTACTGGTGGTACTGCTGGTGCCGCCGCTTCTGGTACTGCTGGTGCCGCCGGTACTGGTGCTGGTCCTGCCGGTGCCGGCGCTGGTGCTGGTTCTGCCTCTAGTCCTGGTACTGGTGCTGGTGGTGGTCCTGCTGGTGCCGCCGGTCCTGGTACTGGTCCTGCTGGTGCCGCCGGTGCTGGTGCTGCCGCCTCTTCTGCTTCCGCCCTCTGCATTCCAGGAGCAGGAGATTGATAATAATACCGGCGATAATAATACCGGCGATTATGATACTGGCGATTATAAACAACCCTACCTTCAGGACGAACTTGAGATTGAGTCCGAAGCTGTTCAAATCTCTCAACCAATTGTGCAAGAAAAGTTTCTCGCCTTCCTTCCAATGCCATTTGTGCAGCTTTCCACTCTTCATTTCTTCTGACCTGCTCTTCATCTCTTGTTGTAATTCGAGCAAAGAACTCTCGCATATTACTCATTGCTTCAGAGATAGACCGTTGAACAGATTCTAATGTACTAGCAGGAAGCTGATCACGAGCATCAACTGCCTCACGCCTTTCACTTTCTTGGGCTCGCCTATCTGCAGCTCTTTTATCCTGCTCTTCAGCTTTTCTAGCCTGATCTGCAAGAATTTGAGCAAGAAGCTGATCTCTACGAGTATCAGCTTCATCACGCCGTTGATCCACTGCATCACGCCTTTGACTTTCTTGGGTTTGCCTCTCTGATTCACGTTGAAAAGAAGCATCAACAAATTGCATAAGATGTTCTCGATGTGAGACTGAGTCACCTCTGACTCCATCCAACATTTCACGCGCCAAAGCAGACATTCTATCGAATAAACTTCCTAATTCACCAGTGCGTGCCGTATTAAGTTGTTGCATAAAAGCATACATCGCTTCTTGTCTGGCACGCCCTTCTTCTGAATATCTAGAATTTATTGCTTGTATTTCTTCTCTGTGTTGAGCCGCTAACTTCTCTGCTGCTGCTTTATACTCAGCCTCTCTGGCCTCTGCTTCCCTTTTGTACTGAGCCTGCCTTTCCTCTGCTTCCCTTATCCGGGCTTCTTTAATTTCATCCAAAGCTCTTGCGTGATCTTGTTCTAATTTCCGCACCTGTTCAGCATTTTGTCTAGCCTCAACACGCTCTCCATCTAATTGCTCTGCAGACCGCGTTTCGGCTGCGGCTGCTCGAGCTCTGGCATCTGCCTCGGCTGCGTCTGCTCGAGTTCTGGCAGCTTCCTCGGCTGCGGCTGCTCGAGCTCTGGCATC
>JBIKKP010000027.1:0-22400 GCA_044360285.1 Rickettsiales bacterium | reverse complement strand
TTGAGAAGAAGGTCTGTTTAATAAAGTCGTGAAAAAGAGCACCAATTATGGCTGCGGGCAAGAAAGCTGCTGCAAGATTTAGAGCAAATTTTTGCTGTTTTTTTTCGTTAATTTTGAAAGCGAGATCAAAAAATCTTTGGCGATAAATTACTAGAATTGCCGCAATTGCGCCGAACTGAATAACAATTTCAAAAGTAGAATTTTGGATTGCGTTAAAGTCGATTAACTGCGACGCAATCAGTAAATGCGCTGTTGAAGAGACGGGAAGAAATTCAGTAAGACTTTCAACGAGCCCAAGAAGAGCAGCTTTTAGGAAGTTGATGTAATCAAGCATCCGCTGGATTTTTAAATTGTGTGGTACCTCCGGTCCGACTCGAACGGACACATCCATACAGACAATAGATTTTGAGTCTATCGCGTCTACCATTCCGCCACGGAGGCCCAAGAAGTTGGGCAAAAAAATGACCTAAGTTTTCTAAAGAAACTCAAGAATTTTTCGCTTCTTAAGTCCTAAGAAATTCCTTAGGTCAAATCCCAAGTAAAAAATCTAAAAAGTAAAAATTGGGATGATCAGCTTACCAAAAGGTGAATTAAAAAGTCAAAACGCTTTTCTTAAGAGCTTTGTTAGTTTTAACGATTTTTTGCTAGAATTTTTGAGGCTAGAAACAGGCTCAGAGCACTGATGGCTGTAAATCAGAACGCTTAGTAATTTTTCCATATACTCATTTTACATAATAGGCCTTATGAGGAAAGAAAGGATGACGAAAGGGGTGGAAAATTGTTAGAAAATCTTCGCAAATCGTAGAAAACCGGAATGTTTTCAGCAGCTTCTTCCGACACTGGCGCCCGTTCTTTTTTGCGCGCTGTGTGCTCTTTGGAATTTTTTTACCTCGTGGATTTTGCATGAAGGCATGAACTGTTTCGGGCGGAGTTGCAAACTCCGCCCAGCATTTCTTTCGAGTCTTCATAAGCACTATAACTTTTCTTATTCTTCTTATCCGCGCCCGATGCTTTTATCTGCTCGATGCTTGTCGCAATCTCGATGCTGGTCGGGATTTGTAATCCCGACCACACGTTCATGCCTTGCAATCTTGATTTCCCGTCATCCTTGAATCGTTTACGATTCGAGGATCTCGTTTTGTTTTGCGGCCAAACGCACGAGATCCTCGAAGCCTTTGGCTTCAAGGATGACGCGGTTTGATTGGTTTCGATGGACGGGTTTGGGTTTGTGCTTCAAGGATGACGAGTTTGCTTCAAGGATGACGGGTTTGATTGAAGGATAACGAATTTGATTGTGATTTTTTAATCCAAACTTTCTTGACCAATAAACCTCATATCTTCTCTTACATAACCACCCTGCCTCACCTAACTTTCTGATGATATGAAACTAAAACTTTTCCTAATTCTTATGACTCTTTTCGCTGCAAGCACCGCGCAAGGCGCACCAAAATACCAAAAAGCAATTCTTGCGGGGGGATGTTTTTGGGGAATGGAAGAATTGCTGCGCGGCCTTGAAGGCGTAAGCGAGACTCGCGTTGGATATACTGGCGATTCAATTCCAAATCCAACTTACGAGCTTGTTTCAAGCGGTCTAACAAAACATGTTGAAAGCGTTGAAGTGCTTTTCGATTCGCAAAAAATTTCCTACGAAAAATTGCTGAAATTCTTTTTCACAATTCATGATCCAACTACGGCCAACCGTCAAGGAAATGATGTTGGGCTGCGCTATGGCTCAGTGATTTTTTATCTAAATGACGAGCAAAAACAAATTGCTGCTGACGTGATTAAACAAGCAAACGCCTCAAAAGTTTTTAAAAATCCCGTGACAACAAAACTTGTAAAAGCGGGCCAATTCTGGCCTGCGGAAGAATATCATCAAAAATATCTACAGAAAAATCCTTACGGCTACACCTGTCATCACGTTCGCGAGGAATGGAAATTCTAAACGCCAATTTTTTGTAAAAGCGCGGCAAGTTTTTTGATGTCGGATTTTTTATGCGCTGAGGAAAAAGTGATACGCAGCCTTGATTTTCCAGGCTCTACAGTTGGTGGACGAATTGCAGAAATTAAAATTCCCGCGTCTGCAACTTTTTTGGCGATCTGCAAAACTTTCAAATTATCGCCGATAATTATTGGCACGATTGCTGATTGTGGTTCTGGCAGGGACATTAGCTTGCAAAAAAATTCAGCATTTTCTCGCAATTTTTTGGCGAGTTTTTTTTGTGAAATAATTTTTAGTGCAGCCAGCGCCGCCGCTAAAATAGCGGGTGGAAGCGCTGTTGAATAAATTTGTGATTTGGCGAAGTTGCGTAAAAAATCGATCGTCACTTTATCTGCTGCAACGTAACCGCCAAGCGCGCCGAAGGCTTTTGAGAAAGTTCCAAGCCAAATAAGATTTTCTGCAGTTTCCACTTTTCCATCACCAATTCCGTGCGCATCATCAACTAACAGTGAACAATCAAATTTCTGCGCAAGCTGCACTAACTCATTAACTTTGCCGCAGTCGCCATCCATTGAAAATACTGACTCAGTGATGATTAGGCATTTTTTAAACTCACCGCGATTTTGTCGTAAAATTTCTGCCGCATGTTCAATTTCATTATGCCGAAAACGCAGCAATTTTGCGCCAGAAAGCTTGGCGCCATCAAGCAAACTTGAGTGAATTAATTTGTCGGCAAGAATCAAATCGCCATCAGAAATCAAAGCCGGAATTACGCCAATTGCGGTTGCATAGCCAGAAGAAAAAATCAGCGCATCTTCACATTTTTTGAATTTCGCCAAAGCGCGCTCAAGACTAGAGTACAGAGAGTTGTTGCCTGTCACATAACGCGAGGCCCCTGCCCCAACGCCAAATTTTTTTATCGCTGAAATTGCCGCTTTTTTGACCGCAGAATTTTGCGACAAAGCGAAGTAATCGTTGGAAGAAAATGAAATAAATTTTTTGCCACTACGCTTGACGGTGACTGCATCCACAACATCTGATTCAACTAGCTGACGATAGAGATTCTTCTCTTTTTGGTTTGCTAAAGCTGAGGAGTAAAAATTTTTCATCTGTAGATACTCCTCTCTAGCTTTGTCTTACAAAACCCAAGGCAGCCTTGGGTTTTGAATTTTATTTTTTACACATCGAGGTTCACAACTTTCAGCGCATTTTCGACAATAAAGTCGCGGCGCGGCTCAACAACGTTGCCCATCAAAACCGAGAAAGTTTGATCAGCTTCGTCATATTGATCGACCTTAACTTGCAGCAAAGTTCTGTTAGATGGATCAAGTGTAGTTTCCCAAAGTTGCTCGGCGTTCATTTCACCTAAACCTTTGAAACGTTGGATTGTCACGCCTTTTTTGCCGATTTCCAAAATTGCATTCATCAATTCGCACGGCTTTTTCATTACACGCTCTTCTTCGCCGCGTAGTAATTTTACTGGGCCTTCGAAATCAGCGGCAATTTGTTCTTTAAGTTGAGCGATTGCAGAAACTTCTGGCAAATCGAGGTAGGATTTTTTGATGACAAATGGAGTTTTTACGCCACGAGTTTCGCGCGAAATTTCGATGTCGCCGCCGTCAGTCGCCACAGACTTCCAAAGCACTTCTTCGTCAGAATTTGCAGCGAAAGTTTTGTCAATTTTGGTTAGCAAAGTTTTTGTTTTTGATTCGTTGCCAATCCACGATTTATCGAACGCGCCAGCAAGTGCCAACACTTCAGCGATTTCAGATGGAATAACGCGCGAAATGCCAGAAATTAGATGGGCAAATTTTCCAAGTTTGGCGGTGAAGTCGTGCAAATCTGCGCCAGACCTGTCTCCAGCCTTAGATTTCAAAACCGCTCCACTCAACGCATTGTCAACAATGTAGGTCTGCCAAGCTTGTTCGTTTTTCAAATAAACTTCGCTTGAACCTTTCTTAACTTTGTAAAGTGGAGGCTGCGCGATGTAGAGAAATCCATGCTCGATGAGTTTTGGCATGTGACGGAAAAAGAAAGTCAAAAGCAGAGTTCGAATGTGTGAACCATCGACGTCCGCGTCGGCCATGATGATGATTTTGTGGTAGCGAACTTTTGACGGATCGAAGTCTTCCGAGCCAATGCCAGTGCCAAGCGCGGTGATCAAAGTACCAATTTCAGTTGATGAAAGCATTTTGTCGAAACGTGCGCGTTCAACGTTAAGAATTTTTCCACGAATTGGCAGGATTGCTTGGAATTTACGGTTGCGTCCAGATTTCGCCGAGCCGCCCGCTGAGTTTCCTTCAACGATGAAAAGTTCAGAAAGCGTTGGATCTTTTTCTTGGCAATCGGCCAATTTTCCTGGTAAGTTTGAAACTTCGAGCGCTGATTTTCTGCGTGTTAATTCGCGAGCTTTCCGCGCTGCTTCACGAGCTTGCGCCGCTTCTACACCTTTACCAACGATGATGCGAGCATCAGCTGGACGCTCTTCAAACCATTGCGCAAGTTTGTCATTTACCCAAGCTTCAACGTGAGTTCTAACTTCTGATGAAACTAATTTGTCTTTTGTTTGCGAAGAGAATTTTGGATCTGGAACTTTTACCGAAATCACTGCTGTCAAGCCTTCGCGCACATCTTCGCCGCTTAAAACGATTTTATCTTTTTTGAAAAGTTTATTGTCGGAAGCGTAGTTGTTAATTGTGCGGGTTAGAGCCGAGCGCATTCCTGCCAAGTGCGTTCCACCGTCGCGTTGACGAATGTTGTTGGTGAAGCACAAAATGTTTTCGTGATAGCTGTCATTCCACTGCATAGAAAGCTCTAAGCTGATGCCGCTGGTTTTATCGGAAGCGATCAAATTTACGGTTTGGTGCAGAGAGTTTTTGCTTTTATCGAGATATTTTACGTAAGCCTCAACGCCGCCTTCATAGAAAAGCGTCACTTCTTTTGGCTCTTCGGCGTTGCGCAAATCTTTGAGCAAAATTTTTACGCCGGAATTAAGGAAAGAAAGTTCGCGCAGGCGTTGTTCAAGCGTTGAATAGCTGAATTCCAAAACATTGGCGAAGGTTTGGTGCGATGGGTGGAATGTCACTTGCGTACCTTTTTTTCCGTTGGCATCGCCAATAACTTTCAGCGGAGACACTGCATCGCCATGTTGGAAGCGCATGTTATATTCTTTTCCGTCGCGCCAGATATTGAGTTCCAACCAATCAGAAAGCGCGTTGACAACCGATACGCCAACACCATGCAAACCGCCAGAAACTTTGTAGGAATTTTGGTCGAACTTACCACCAGCGTGAAGTTGCGTCATAATTACTTCCGCAGCTGAAACGCCCTCTTCTTTGTGAATATCAACCGGAATACCGCGGCCGTTATCTTTTACTGTCACTGAACCGTCAGCGTTAAGCGCAACAATTACTTCATCGCAATGTCCCGCAAGCGCTTCGTCGATGGCGTTATCGACAACTTCATAAACCATGTGATGCAAACCGCTGCCGTCGTCAGTGTCGCCAATGTACATTCCTGGGCGTTTACGAACTGCATCAAGACCTTTTAGAACTTTGATCGAGTCTGAAGAGTATTCAGCAGTGACGTGATTATCGATAGCGTTTGGCAAAGAATTTTCCTGCTCCTGTTTTTTAGCGGCCATTTTTTAACTGAATTTGAGTGGAGTTTTAAAGAAGAGAAAACCGCACAAACCATTGTTTTACAAGGCTTCAGCGGTTTTTTAAAAAACTGGGCGGAAGTTAGAAAAGTCTAACTGAAAAAAGAAGGGGTTTTTTGCGAGCAAAACATAGTCGCCCGGAGGTAGGCTCAGGGTGACTATGTTTATTTCCTGCGCAGCAAGAAAGCCTCAGAATAAGCCTCAATAAAGAGTCATGCGAAGCCTGTCGAAGCATGGCGTTTCAGGTCAGAATTTCTAAACCCATCCGCTCAGGCGGCATTTGTAATGCCGCCTGGATGTTCATGCAATTTTGTACTCTGAATTTGCATGAACGTTTCGGGCGGGGTTGCAAACCCCGCCCGAGCAATACTTCCGAGCATTAGCCATGCTGAGCCTTTCGAAGCATGGCGTTTCAGGCCCGAATTTCTAAACTTTCACCAACCTGCTTCACCACAACTTCCTGCCCTTCCAAAACTTCGCCGCGCAGAATTTTCTCTGCCAAAATATTTTCAAGCTCACGCTGAATTAAACGCTTCAACGGCCTTGCGCCGTAGGTTGAATCATAACCCTTCGCTGCCAAATATTTCTTCGCACTTTTATCAGCGTTTAGTTTGATATTACGCAAAGCCAAACGCTTACCAAGCCTTGATAGTTGCACCTCGACAATAGCTTCCATATTTTTGCGCGACAACTTGTTGAACAAAATTATCTCATCCAAACGATTCAAAAATTCCGGACGGAAATGGACGCGAACTATCTCCATCACTTTGTTGCGTAGGCTTTCAGAAGCTTCTTCTTCATCAACTTCATTCAAAATTTGCGAGCCCAAATTCGAGGTCAAAATTATTATGCTGTTGGTGAAATTAACGACGTGACCCTGTGAATCTGTAAGGCGGCCGTCATCAAGAACTTGCAGCAAAATGTTGAAAACGTCTTGGTGCGCTTTTTCCACTTCGTCGAACAAAATAACTTGGTAAGGACGACGGCGCACGGCCTCGGTTAAAACCCCACCTTGCTCAAAACCAACATAGCCTGGAGGTGCTCCAATCAAGCGTGCAACTGCATGCTTTTCCATAAATTCGCTCATGTCGATCCTAAGAATTGCTGACTCGTCATCAAAAATAAATTCGGCGAGCGCCTTACAAAGCTCTGTCTTGCCAACTCCCGTTGGTCCTAAAAATAAGAAAGACCCAATTGGACGATTTTGATCTTGCAAACCCGAGCGCGAACGACGCACAGCATTTGCAATTGCTAATAAAGCTTCATCTTGGCCAACAACTCTTTGGCGCAAAAGCTCTTCCATTTTGAGCAACTTTTCTTTTTCACCGGACATAATTTTATCAACCGGAATTCCCGTGGTTTTGGCGATAATTCCAGCAATGTCATCTTCTGTCACCGACTCGCGAACCAAGCTGCTGGAAACTTGCTTCTCAAGGTTAGCCAGCTCTTTTTGCAACTCAGGAATTTGTCCATAAGTCAACTCACCAGCTTTTGCCAAATTTCCTTCGCGTTGTGCTTTTTCGAGTTCGAATTTTGCGCCTTCAATTTTGCTTTTTAGCTCGTTGATTTTGCCGCGTTTCATTTTTTCCGTTTGCCACGAACCGCTCATTTCGGCGGATTTTTTTTCCAGATCTTTGAGTTCGGAAGTAAGTTTTATTAAGCGATCTTTTGAAGCCTTGTCTTCCTCTTTTTTCAGAGCCTCGCCTTCAATTTTTAGCTGAATGATTTTGCGATCAATTTCGTCAAGTTCGCTTGGTTTTGAATCAAGCTCAATCTTCAGTGAGCTGGCCGCTTCGTCGATTAAATCGATTGCTTTATCAGGTAAAAAGCGATCAGTGATGTAGCGTTTCGACAGCGTTGCAGCAGCAACCAGCGCACTGTCTTTGATTTTTATTCCGTGGTGAACTTCGTATTTTTCTTTGATGCCGCGCAAAATTGAAATTGTGTCTTCAACGCTTGGCTCTTCAGTATAAACCGCTTGGAAGCGACGCGCCAGTGCTGCATCTTTTTCAATGTATTTGCGATATTCGTCGAGTGTGGTTGCGCCAATGCAGTGAAGCGTTCCGCGCGCTAAAGCTGGTTTAAGTAAATTTGATGCATCCATTGCGCCATCGGTTTTTCCAGCGCCAACCAGCAAGTGAAGTTCGTCGATAAAAAGAACGATATTTTCGTTGCTTTCAACCTCGTTTAAAACTGCTTTCAGGCGCTCTTCAAACTCGCCGCGAAATTTTGCACCGGCAATCAACGCGCCCATGTCGAGTGACATCAAAGACTTGCCAATAAGGCTTTCCGGTACATCGCCGTTAACCATTCGCTGCGCTAAACCTTCAACAATTGCGGTTTTACCAACGCCAGGCTGACCAATTAAAACCGGGTTATTTTTGGTGCGGCGCGACAAGACTTGCATGGCGCGGCGAATTTCTTCATCGCGGCCAATGACTGGATCAATTTTTCCTTCACGCGCTTTTTTGGTTAAGTCTTGTGCATATTTTTCAAGCGCTTGGTAACTGCCTTCTGCGGAAGCAGAGTTGGCTTTTTTGCCAGCGCGGATTTTTTGAATTGCAGCGCGAAGTGCTGCAACAGTTACTCCGGCAAGCTTTAAAGATTTTGCCGATTCGTTTTTATCATCTTCCAAAATCGCCTGCAAAAGTCGTTCAAGCGTGATGAATTGATCAGAATTTTGGTCGGCGATTTTTTCGGCGAGTAAAAAAATTCGCGCTAATTCTTGCGAGAGTGAAATGTTCCCTGCCCCGCTGCCTTCAACGGATGGAAGCTTAGCTAAATCTTGTGCACTTTCCGCTTTTAAAATTTCGATATTGCCATCGCAAAGCGCGATAATTTTTGCCGCTAAGTTATCGGAATCGGCAAGCATCGCCGCAAGTAAATGTTGCGGTAAAAATTTTTGGTGACCATGTCCCAGAGCCAGAGTTTGAGAAGCTTGCAGCAAAGTTTGCGTTTTTTCGGTGTAGCGTTCGATATTCATAGGAGGATTGAAAAAAAGGTTGATCTTCGCGTTGTGAATTAGGGCAAAAATAACCTCTTTCAAGTAACTCAATCATCCTTCTTTCCTCAACCGTCATCCTTGCAGCCAAAGGCTTCGAGGATCTCATTTTGTTCAACGCTAAAACTCACGAGATCCTTGGCCCCGTGGGCCAAGGATGAAGATTTGTTGGGAATTAGTTTAGGATGACGAGGTTGTGATTTTAGCGCAAAAAATCTGGCTCAATTTGTGCAACAGTTTTGTAAAAAAAATCGCGTTTGTGCAGCCCTGGATGTGGCACTGTTAGTTTGTCATCAAGATGAATTTGAACTCCTTCGATTACCAAAATATCAATATCGATTTCGCGTGGCGCCCATCTTTGCGTTTCTTTTCGGCCAAGTTTTTTTTCGATTTCTTTAACAATTTCTAAAATTTTTTCCGGCGGAAACTTTGTTAAGTCAATTGCTGCCGAAAGTGCGATATTAAAGAAGTCGCAATTCCATTCTTTTGGTGAATCTGGCAGCAGCATTGCAGGATTTTCAAAAATTTCCGACTGTTTAATTGCGCTTAATTCCAGATCTTTTTCCAGCATTTTTACCGCTGCAGAAATATGTTTTTCGCGCAAACCCAAATTTGAGCCTAAGCCAAAAATTATACGTTTTTTTTGTGGCATTTGGTGATGAAAAAAAGTTGTAAAGAAGGAAGTCGTTCCTAGTTTTAGCGCGAAAATTGCAGTCGCAAATTTATCTCGAACCAAAATCCTTAAATCAATGTCTAAGAAGCAAAGACCGACTTCGCCACATTTGCAAATTTATCGTTGGAATGTCTCCTCTTTTACTTCCATCATGCATCGCTTAACCGGTGTAGTGCTTTATTTGTCAATTACTGCAATTGTTTGGTATGTCGTTTATTACACTTACCAAATAAACATTTCTGAATCATCTGAAGTTTGCGATTGTCCGCTTAAAAACATGCTCGACAAACTTTTTTCGCTTGCGGCAATTGCGGTTACTTTCTGTCTCTATTATCACTTCTGCAATGGCGTGCGTCATTTATTTTGGGACATCGGTAAGGGTTTTGAAAAATCCAGAGCAAAAACTAACGGAATTTTAGTTATTGCTTCTGCTGTGATTCTTACTGCTATCACGATTGGCACTGCACTTTATCTCAAACTTTTTTAGGTCATGAATAAAATCAAAATTTCTCCCTCAACTAAGACCGGCGCGCATCACTGGTTGACGCAAAGAATTTCGGCGCTGGCTTTGATTCCACTGATTTTGTGGCTGGTTCTTTCATTTGTGCAAATCGCGCAAGATCCACAAGGCTATCTACCGGTATTTTTCGCTTATCCGCTTAATGCGATTATGTCGATTTTACTCATCATCGCTTCAATGTATCACGGCTCTTTAGGCATGCGCGTGATCATTGAAGATTATATTTCGAACAAAACCAAAATGCATTTTTACATCATGTTGGTTCACTTCATTTCAATCGTTACAGCCGTTGCTGGTGTGGTTTCGATCCTTAGAATGCACCTTGTTGGCTAATTAAAAAATTCTCAAAATGTCTGAGCAAAAAATCGCAAATTATTCTGTAATCGACCACGAGTTTGACGTTGTTGTTATTGGCGCTGGCGGCGCTGGGCTTCGTGCAACTTTTGGTATGGCACAAAAAGGTCTTTCAACGGCTTGTATCAGTAAAGTCTTTCCAACCCGCTCGCACACCGTTGCCGCGCAAGGTGGAATTTCCGCTGCTTTGGGAAATATGGGTGAAGACGACTGGCGCTGGCATATGTATGATACCGTAAAAGGTTCAGACTGGCTTGGTGATCAAGATGCAATTGAATACATGTGTAAAGAAGCACCTGATGCAATCATTGAGCTTGAGCATTACGGAGTGCCTTTTTCGCGTACAAAAGATGGAAAAATTTATCAGCGCCCTTTTGGCGGTATGACAAAAAGTTTTGGTGAAGGAGGTCCAGCACAAAGAACTTGCGCTGCTGCAGATCGCACTGGTCACGCAATTTTGCACACGCTTTATCAGCAGTCACTCAAGCACAATGCGCAATTTTTTATCGAGTATTTTGCACTTGATTTAATCATGGAAAACGGCGTCTGCCGTGGTGTCACAGCACTTTCGTTGCTTGATGGAACTATTCATCGCTTCAAAGCGCATCTTGTTGTCATGGCAACTGGTGGCTATGGCCGCGCTTATTTCTCAGCAACTTCAGCGCACACTTGCACCGGAGATGGAAATGCCATGGTACTGCGCGCTGGTTTGCCACTACAAGATATGGAATTTGTGCAATTTCACCCAACTGGAATTTATGGCTCAGGATGCTTGATCACTGAGGGTGCTCGCGGTGAAGGTGGATATCTCGTCAACTCTGAAGGCGAACGTTTTATGGAACGCTACGCTCCAAGCGCCAAAGATTTAGCCAGCCGCGACGTGGTTTCGCGTGCAATGACCATGGAAATTATCGCCGGCCGCGGTGTTGGTCCAAAGAAAGATCACATCTATCTTCATCTCAATCACCTTGACCCAAAAATTCTGCACGAACGTCTGCCGGGAATTTCTGAAACCGCAAAAATTTTTGCTGGTGTTGATGTCACCAAGCAGCCAATTCCGGTGCTTCCAACCGTTCACTATAACATGGGTGGAATTCCAACTAACTTCAAAGCGGAAGTTTTGACGGTGAAAAATGGCAAGACCGAAGTTGTTCCAGGCCTTATGGCAATTGGCGAAGCGGCTTGTGTTTCGGTTCACGGCGCTAACCGCTTGGGCTCAAATTCTCTTCTTGATTTAGTGGTCTTTGGCCGCGCTGCAGCAATTCGTGCGGCAGAAATTGTTAAACCAAATTCTGACCATAAAGCCTTTGTGCAAAATGCTGGCGAAGAAGGAATTGCAAGGCTCGATAAAATCAGAAACGCGAAAGGAAAATTTTCGACAGCACAAATTCGCAGCAACATGCAAAGCTGCATGCAGACTCATGCAGCGGTGTTTAGAACCGAAGAAATTATGTCAAAAGGTGAGCAAAAAATGCGCGAAGTCTTTGATAGTTTCGAAGATTTGCAAATTGCTGATCGTGGCCTGGTTTGGAACAGTGACTTGATTGAAGCGCTTGAGCTCGACAACTTACGCTCTCAAGCCTTGGTGACAATTTCTTGTGCGCTAAATCGCAAAGAAAGTCGTGGCGCCCATGCGCGTGACGATTACAAAGATCGTGACGATGAAAACTGGATGAAACACTCAATCATGTGGTGCGACCAAAAAGGCGCAACCAAAACCGATTTCCGCGAAGTTGTCTTGAAGCCTCTAACCAACGAGGTTCAAGCCTTCCCGCCAAAGAAACGGGTTTACTAATTTTACACGTCATCCTTGGCGCGCAGCGCTGAGGTTCTCAGGAGTTTAAACTCACGAGATCCTCGAATCGCAAGCGATTCAAGGATGACGGGAATAATAAAAAAATTTTAAATTATGGCCGAGTTTACGCTCCCAAAAAATTCTAAAATCGACCAAAAAGCCGGTAAGGTTTTTAAGGCAATGGAAAACGCAAAAAATATCCGCGTTTTTGAGGTCTATCGTTATGACCCTGAAGATGTTGAGCAAAAAAATCCTCACATCGATCGTTTTGAAATCGACATGGATGATTGCGGCCCAATGGTTCTTGATGCGCTAATCAAAATGAAAGCGCAGCACGATTCATCCCTCACCTTCCGCCGTTCTTGCCGCGAAGGAATTTGTGGATCTTGTGCAATGAACATTGACGGCACTAATACGCTGGCTTGCACAAAAGCAATTTCTGATTGCTCGTCAAATGTGGTAAAAATCTTTCCGCTGCCACACATGCCAGTAATAAAAGATTTAGTGCCAGATTTGACGCATTTTTACGAGCAGCACAAATCAATTAAACCTTGGTTGCAAACAAGCGAATTGGAAAACCCAAACAAGGAACGTCTGCAATCTCCCGAAGATCGCGCTAAGCTTGACGGGCTTTATGAATGCATCATGTGCGCTTGCTGCTCGACTTCTTGCCCAAGCTATTGGTGGAACGGTGATAAATATCTTGGCCCTGCGGTTTTGTTGCAGGCGCAAAGATGGATTGTTGATTCGCGTGATGAAGCTACAGCAGAAAGGCTCGATGCTTTGGAAGATCCGTTCAAACTTTATCGCTGCCACACAATCATGAATTGCACCAACGCTTGTCCAAAAGGCCTAAATCCAGCGAAAGCGATTGCTTCAATCAAGCAGGCAATTGCTGATCGTAAGGCGTAAGATGAAAAACATTCTCTTCCTTGGTTGCGGCAAAATGGGCGCAATTTTGTTGCAGAATTTGCTTGATGAAAAATCGGCAAAAGCCTCTCAAATCAAGGTTGTGAAGCCATCGCAAAAAAATAAAATTGCTGCAGTTAGCTACTTCGAAAATACCAAGTCTTTGCCAAAAAATTATTTGGCGGACTTGGTTTTTTTATGCGTGAAACCACAGGGAGCGGAAGAGATTTTGCGCGAATTTGCTGCTGCAGAAATTTTTCACAAAAACACAATTTTTGTTTCGATTTTAGCTGGAAAAAAACTCGCATTTTTTGAAGGAATTTTTGGCAAAAAAGCGAAGGTTATTCGTTCAATGCCAAACCTGCCAATTCAAGATTCATATGGCATCTTGAGCTATCTTCCTAATAAAAATATCAGCAAAAGCGAGCTCGCAAATTTAGAAAAAATTTTTGCAAAATTTGGTCAAATTTTACGCCTAAAAAGCGAATCGCTTTTTGATGCTGCAACGGCAATTTTTGGATCTGGTCCGGCATATATTTTTTTGCTACAAGAAATTTTTGCCGAAATCGCCATTGCTTGCGGAATCAGTAAAGACAAGGCTGATGACTTGGTAAAAACTTTATTTTTAGGTGCTGCGTTAACCTCATGCAATTCATCACTCAACTTCACTGCACTACAAGAATCGGTGGCCTCAAAAAAAGGAACTACGCAAAAAGCTCTAGAAGTTTTGCAAAAAAAATCTGCGTTAAAAAATCTTTTCTTACATGCAATTGAAGCAGCATCTACGAGGTCTTGCGAGTTATCAGATTCCTAATTTTAGATCGATTGCTTTCACGTTTTTTATTTTTACTCGGCTGATCGCGATCTTTTTTTCGATGCCATGCATCACCGATGTTCCTTATTATCTTACTATTTCTTCTCAACTCCATTTTCCGCTGTCACCCTACAGCCAGTTTGATTTAGAGTATCCGCCTTTTTCTTTATTGCCGATTTATCTTGCTGGTTTTCTTGCGCCAATTCCCAGTTTTAATGCTTATTTTTTTTCCTTTTCTTTATTGATGCTGGTTTGCGATGTGATTTGTTTGTGCGTATGTCAAACTTACTGCCGCAAGCGTCTGTGCTTCAGCGATTACGAAATTTCCTACATGACTTTGATTTATGCCTTGTTTGGATTGCTTAGTTTTCGCCTTCTTTATCACCGTTTAGATCTTGTTGTTTCGCTGTTTTTTGCGCTCTCTTTGCTGCTTTTTTGCGCAAAGAAAAAAGAGTTAAAGATGGGTTTTTTTCTAAATTCTTTCTTGGGATTTTTTTATAAAATTGTACCAATAATCAATGCGCCATTGGCCTGTATTTTCAAGGCTGCAAGCTGTTCTAAAGATCTCAAAAGCTTCATCAAAAAAACAATAATTTACGCAATATCTATCGCGCTGATTTTATTTTGCGGAATCATGTTTTTTGAAATTATCAGTAAGCATAATTTTCTGCGCAACCTGTTCTATCATCAGCAGCGCGGCATTCAAATTGAGTCGAGTTTTGCGATGTTTTTTTTCTTTTCGCATTTTTTATCCAAAGAGCTTTTGCCAATCGTCTTTAACTACAAAAGCTTTAACCTAGAGTCTCCACAGCTTTTAGATACTATTGCTAAAAGTTTCGGTCACCTTGCTTTGTTTGGCTTTTATTTGGCGGTATTTTGGATTTTGGCGCGCAAAAAAATTGCTAAAGAAAAAGTTAAAATTTCTGAAGAGATTTTTTTGGAAGCGACTTTGATCTCAATGCTACTCTTTCTTGCTTTCCAGCGTGTTTTGTCGCCGCAATTTTTTATTTGGCTGATTCCAATTTTATCTATTTTTCTAGTAAAAAATCCATCGCTTTGTGCCCTGCTTGCTTCGAGCTCAATCTTTTTTTTGACCTTCGTAATTTTTTCGATCAATTACCCGGCCTTGCTTAATCAAGAACCGATATTGCTTTCGTCAGTTATTTTGCGAAACCTTATCCTAATTGCTTTTAGCTGTGTTCTTACCTGGAAATTCTTGAAAAAATTACAAAAAAATGACGGCAAATAATCAGTTAGTGACAATTTACACAGATGGCGCGTGCCTTGGAAATCCTGGTCCTGGAGGCTGGGCGGCGATTTTGATTTACAAAGAGCATCAGAAAAAAATTTCTGGCGGGCAAAAAGACACAACAAACAACAGAATGGAGATGCAGGCAGCAATTGAGGCCTTCCGCACCCTCAAAAAACCATCACAAATTACCATTTATACCGACAGCAAATATGTGATGGATGGCATCACAAAATGGATTATTGGCTGGAAAAAAAACGGCTGGAGGAATGCTAATCGTCAAGCAGTGAAAAACAGTGATTTGTGGCAAGAGCTTGATGCAGAAGTGTCGCGCCACAAAATTCAGTGGAACTGGGTCAAAGGACACGCTGGAAATCACTTTAATGAAGTTGTTGATGAATTGGCCAGAAAGGCTGCTGAAGCGATTAGATAGACTTTTTTTGGTGTGGTTTATAGCTGGGCGTGGTCTGTGACCGCGCCCACTCGTTCATGCTGTTAAAATTGCATGAACGAGTGGGCGCAGTTGCAAACTCCGCCCAGCGCTAGTTTCATCGTTAGATGCAGTAAAAATTACCTAATCCTTTCTTCCAAAGATTTCACTTCTTCAAACACCTGGCGATCAGAGTTGAGCAGCTCTTGCACCAACTTCACTGAATGAATTACCGTGGCGTGATTCTTTCCACCAAATTCATCACCGATTTTTGGAAGGCTTAGTGAAGTCATTGTTTTAGCAAGATACATTGCAATCTGGCGAGCTCTGGCTACGGCTTTAGTGCGGTTTTTTGATTTCAGGTCAGCGATTTTAATTTCATAAAATTGCGCGACGGCTTTTTGAATTTTCTCAATGCTGATTGCAGTTGTAGCCGAGTTGCGCAGATAGCTGCCAAGAATTGCCTTAGCACTTTCCAAAGTGATTTCTTTTTCATCTAAAACTTTTTCAGCGATCAATTTTTTCAGCGCGCCTTCAAGGTCGCGAACTGACGCCGAAATTTTTTCAGCAATTAGGCTTAAGACTTTTTCACAAATTTCGTGACCAAAAAGCTGTGTGCGCGCCTTCAGAAAAGTAAGGCGGTCGCTATAATCTGGGTTTTTAAAATTGACGACCATTCCGCCAGAAATTCGTGATTTTAGTTTTTCATCAATCTTTTCAAGATCAGTTGGGCATCGGTCGCAGACCAAAATTACCTGTTTGTTATTTTCAACCAAATAGTTGAAGCAATTCATAAATTCTTGCTGCGTGTTTTCTTTGCCGGCGATGAATTGCACGTCGTCTACGATTAGCACATCAATTGAGCGCATTTTTTCTTTGAAGCTCATCACGTCATTGCCGCGAATTGATTGCACGAAGTGATACATGAATTTTTCAGCCGAGAGGTAAACAACTTTTTTTGAACGGTCATTCTCTTTGATTTGCCAGGCAACAGCTTGCGCTAGGTGAGTTTTTCCCATGCCAACGCCGCCGTGAATGAAAAGCGGAATTTTGTCGTCGAACAAATTGATTTGCGCGTCAATTCCAGCGGCAATTTTTGCCATTGCTGCCGCTAGTTTGTTGGATTTCAGGTTGACGAAGTTCTCAAATTTGAAGCGCGGATTCAGCTCGGTGCCAAAGGTGAAAACATTATCATATTTTGACAAGTTAACAACTTTTTCTGCCGAGCTTGAAGGCTGAAACGAAATTTCGTCAACGGCTTTTGTAATGCAAATTACTGAGAGTTTTTTGAGCTTTGGCGCAAGCTGTTGAGCCAGGCTAAGCAGGCTGGTTTGGCCTTTTTTGACTTCAACAAATTCACGCACAATCCAGTCGCGCAGGAATTTTGAAGATGCAGAAAAAATTACTTCTGATTCCAAAAATGCGCTCAGTTCTAGGTTAGCAAGCCATTTGTCGAAAATTTCTGCGCCAAAATGTTCAAGGCAAATTGCAGAAAATTTATTCGCAAAATCCAGCTGCGTTTGATCGTTTTGAAGGCCAAGGGGCGCGGCCATTTTAGCTTCAGCAATAGAAGGCATTAATCTTTTAAATTGGTGGTTTGTAACGCTTTGTCGAATTTCGTCGGGCTAAAAAGGTCGTGAGCCTTTGAGTGCTTAGTTTTGGTGCCTAGACGAAGGTGAGTTTTTAAGAAATTTTTAAGAAAATCTGTGGCGCAATTTCGAAAGCAGATTGCTTGCCGTAAAGGTAAAAATTTTGGCTTTGTAAAAATAAATGGCTTGACAGGCGGCGGACCTAAAAAGGCCTAAAATCAACAAAAGTGATGAGGCGTTGCAGCTTGTGCTGGCAAGGCTTAGTGGCTTTTATGAATTGGTTTGAACTAGAGGGGTAAGAGGCGCGCTTTTGGCAAGATTTTTTTTAAAAAATCTACTTTTTAGAAAAGGCGAAAATTACCAAAAATCCGGCCAAAATTATTGGTAAGGATAAGATTTGCCCCATGGTGATTTCAGGCAGAAAATTAGCGGCAAAAATAAAGCCAATTTGTTCGTCAGGCTCGCGGAAATTCTCGATTAGGAAGCGAAATGAGCCATAAAGAATGAGAAAGGTTCCGCTGAGACTGCCCGGTTTTTTGCCGAATTTGGTGAATTTTTTTAAACTAAGCAAAATGATGAAGAGTAAAATTCCTTCCAAAAAAGCTTCATAAAGTTGGCTGGGATGGCGGGGAAGTTCGCCGGCGTTAGGAAAGATTACGCCAAATTTTGAGTCGGTGACGCGGCCATATAGTTCCATGTTCACAAAATTGGCGAGACGACCGAAGAAAAGGCCAACTGGAGCGCCGCTGCAAAGGACGTCGCCAAATTTAAGAAAGTCGATTTTATATTTTTTAGCGAAGAGCCACATGCCAAGAACCGAGCCAATCAGCCCGCCGTGGAAGGACATTCCGCCATGCCAGAAGGCAAAAATTTCGAGCGGATTTTCGAGGAAGTAAGAGAAGTTGTATAATAGCACATAGCCGATTCTGCCGCCAAGTAAGATGGAAAGAACAATCCAGGCAATCCAGGCGTCGTAGGCTTCAACGGATAAAAGTTTTTGACCTTCGTTGTTTTTTTTGATCCAAAAAAGTCCGAACAAAATTCCGGCGATGTAGGCAAGCGAGTACCAGCGAATGGCTATGGGTCCAATGCTAATGGCGATTGGGTCTAGGGCTTGAAGAGAGAGAGGCATTTATTTATTTTAGATTGGTTTTAATCGCTTCTGTCATCTTTGAAGCCAAGGGGCTGTTTACTTAGCGCGCTTTGTAAGTTGGTATGCCCTGCTCTTGCAACCAGACGCCCGCTGGTAATTTTCCACTTTGAAAAAAGATGTCGATTGGAATGCCACCGCGTGGATACCAATAACCGCCAATGCGCAGCCATTTTGGTTTGATTGTGGCAATAATATCTTTGGCAATTTGCACTGTACAATCTTCGTGAAAAGCGCCGTGGTTGCGAAAAGAGAAGAGGTAAAGTTTAAGCGCTTTGCTCTCAATGATTTGTTTGCCTGGCACGTAATCAATGACCAGATGAGCAAAATCTGGTTGTGAAGTTATTGGGCAAATTGAAGTGAATTCTGGGCAAGAAAAACGAATAGCGTAATCAACATCTTGATGAGGATTGGCAACGCTTTGTAGGATTTTTTTGTTTGGTGAGTTAAGTTGGTAATTAGTTTCTTTTCCAAGCGAAAGTGCGGAATTTTTTTTCATTTTTTGGTAGAGTTTCTTTATAAGGGTTTTGCATTGGTAATGCTTTCTGGCTTAGAGCCGGGAAGCGCAACCAGTTTTATGCTTTCAATTTCAAGCTGCAAATTCATTGCATTACTTAAGTCTTCTTCACCACTTTTTCGGCTAAAAATTACGCGATTAAGCAGATGTTTTGAGATGGCAGGATTATGCCCTTCTCTAACATGTTCGCCGCCAGCAGAGGCAACAATTGTTGGAAGTTCGCGGCCTTTTATTATTTCTTCCGAAGCGCAAGGAATGTTTTTTTCCGCAAGCAAATGCTTGAGTTGATTATGCGTGCTATGAAGTTTTTCGATGGTTGAATGTGTTGCGCCGGCGATGATTTGCGTGACTTCGGCAATGTTATGCGCTGCGTCGGTTATGATATTGACTGCGCCATGAGCAACTTTTTCAACGGCGGCTTCGATGTCATGAATGATGTCTTTGCTAGTCATTTTCCTCCCTGGTAATCAGATTGTATTTTACGTTCTCAAGCTTGGCGCCGCTGGCAACAAAGCTTTGCAAAAGCTTATCAAGATTTTCGCTAAGGTTCTTATCACCATCAAAATGTGCCATTGCGCTGATTTTATTAATCTCGTCGAAGAGAATTAAAATTGAGCCGCGTTTCACATTTGGTGCGGCGATTGGAGAATTTTCTTCTTTAGTGACGCCGTATTCGCCGCGCAAAATCACCAGCGGATTTTGCGAGTTAATTTCTGAAAAATTAATCATCGAAGTTATTTAGAGTTGGAAATGAAGCTGCGTTTTATTTCAGCGCTTGTTATTTATTTAAAGAGAAAAATTTCTTCATTTTTTCCTCTCAATTCAAACCTCACAAACCTACGCATGGGAACGATTAGCAGCATTTACTTGATGATTTTTTTGCCGCTAATTTCTTCGCTGCTTTGCCAGGCTTTTGCGCGAAAAAAGATGTCGTTTTATTTCGCCATCACTTCTTGCTTAGCCTTATTCTACCTGCTTCTTAGCGCCGTACCAAAAGTTTTATTGCAGAAAAAAATCAGTAGCGATTTTGAACTTTTTCCGCTTTCAATTGCCTTGGAATTTAGACTGGATCTGCTTTCGATTACCTTTTTGCTGCTGACAATTTTTGTAAAAGTCGCTTCTCTGCTTTTTTACAAAAGTGATGTTGATCGTTTGCTTGATCAAAAAAATTCTTCGATTTTTTACGGTGTATTTCTTCTACAGCTATTTGGCCTGGTTGGCATTTTTACCAGCGACAACTTACTTAATTTATTTCTCTTTTTTGAAGTTTACGCCTTTGGATTTTTTGCTAATTTAACACTTTCGCGTGATGGAAAGTTGCTCGAGCTTTTCTTCCGCTATTTCTGCTTAAATGCTGCATCCTCGTTGTTGATTTTATTTACCTTCTTCACCCTTTATTTGGCTTTTGGTGAAGTGAATTTTGAAAAACTTTCCACAAGTTTTTCGCTTTTACCGCAAGAGCAACTAGGCTTCGCGACCTTGATATTATTGATCTTGTCGCTTTGCATGATTTTAAAGTTTTTCCCTTTTTGGCTTTATTTCAAAAAGATAAAAAGTTCGGAACTCGTCAGCAATTTCTTAGCCATCGATTCGCTTTTCATTAAAACCAATATCGGCATTTTTTTGGCGCTGAAATTCGGTTATTTTTTCTTCGGAAAAAAATTGCTTTTTGAACAACTTCACATCGCGCCGCTGGTTATTGGAGGGTCTTTGTTGTTGATTATCTACAGCGCGCTGGCTTTGCAAAAACAAAAACATCTCAAGTTAATCTCGGTTTATCTTTGCTTAAATAATGTTGGATTTTCTTTGGCGGCAATTGCCATTCACAGCAAGGAATCACTGCAGGCGCTATTCTTTTACTTATTAAATTTCAACCTCGTTGTCTTTTTCATTTTCATTTTTGCCAGTTTTTTAAAGCGGCATTTTTTGACCTCGTCACTGACTAAAATTCATTTGATTCGTCGAAATAGTTTTCTGCTGCTTTTGCCACTAAAAATTTTGGTATTTTTTGTTGCCGCTTTTCCATTCACTTTATTGTTTTTTGCAAATTGGTATATGGCCTACAGCAGCTTGCAGCCTAGCTTTGTAGCTGTATTATTAATTGGAGTTGCGCTTTCAACTTTTGCTGCATCCGGTCTTGGAATAAGACTGATTGATTCTTTTTTTGCTGTTGAAAATGAGGAAAAAAATTCTGCACCACCTCGCTTTTTGGCTAAGGAATACAGCTTTTACTTCGCTTCTTTTTGGTTCCTTATTTTACTAATTGGTGGCGGATTTTTCTTCGTTAGTTCTCTCAACGAATTCTCGCTTCAATTTGCCTCTTATCTGCTTTCGAACTCACTATGAACCAGGTAGAATTTTTACTATTTTTTCTTGCCGCACTTCCCTTTTTAAGCTGCCTATTTTTGCGAATTTTTGCTGATAATTCTGCCTTATTTTCCTTAACCAGCAAAGCATCGCCAATTGCTTTTTTGCTGGTTTTACTGGGTATTTTTAATGCAACAAAAACTGCTTTTTCTTTTTCAATAATTGATGTTGCGCCTGGAATATCATTTGGCTTTGCAGTTGATCAAAACTCGCTGGGATTTTTATTTTTGCTGAATTTTTTGTGGCTGATTTTTGCTTTTCATGCGCAGCGATTTTTTAAAATTTATTCGGCAAAAAATGGTGATGAATTGCAGTTTTTTTTCGTGTTGATTCTGGCTTTTTTGAATTTGGTTTTAATCAGCAAAAACCTGCTTTCGGCGCTGTTTTTCTATAATTGCTTGGTGATTTTTTGTCACTTTTTTGCCGCAAAATTTCTGCATAAAGAAGAAAACGATTTTCTGCGTTTCTTCACCTTTTTGCTTTATCTGGAATCCTTCTTTTTCTTTCTGGCGATCGTTGCCACGCGCAAATTTGGCGGTGAAATTGAATTTGGCAGCCTCACTTTTTCAAAGCTTGATGACGCTGAGCACGCGTTTTTACTGATTCTCTACCTTCTTGGCTTATTTTTTGCGCTGCTTTTGCCAAGCTACGTCTTTTATCGCAAAAACAGCCTGGAGCTGCTGGTGACTTACATTTTTCTCTTTTTTGGCTACGCTTTTGGCGGGCTTTACATCTTCAGCAAATTGCTTGGTTTTGCTTTTGGTTTTGACGAATTTTCTTTGGCGGTTTCAAAAATTGGCTTTGGATTTTTTGAATGGGTTTTTTTGTTAAATATCACCCTGGCCTCAGCGCTGTTGCTGCTTAGTAAGAATTTTCGCACTTCCTTTTTTTATCTATTTTTCCAACAACTTTTAACCGGCCTTTTTGCCGTTTTCTTATTTGCTCACTTCGATAGCGACAAAATTTATCTGCCAATTTTGTCTTTTTTACTGTCTTTTTCTTTGGTTTTTTTCTGTTTTTCGAACCTCATTTTATACTTCACCAAGTCAGCAAATAAAAGCATAGACGGCTGTTTTTACAAACTGACAATCACCTCGTCTTTATTACTTTTTGCACTGCTGAATATGGCGGGGACCGTTCCAGGAGTTGGGGCGGTGGAGAAGTTTTTCTTGTTGAAAATTATTGCGAAGAAAAAACTGATGGTTTCTGGAATCGCTGTGGTAGTAAGTTCTCTCACTATTTTTATTTTCACTTTGAAAAATTTTTATCGAATTTTTCTAGCGGAAGTATTGCCAAAAAAAGAAGCTTCCGCGTCAAAAAAATCCAAGGAAGTTGGCAAAGAAACCACTCAAGAAATTGATAAGGAAATTGCCAAGGAAATTGATTTCGATTCAAGCCTTACCCTTGGCGCTTTTGCCCTGGCGGTGGCAAT
>JBIKKP010000049.1:0-7761 GCA_044360285.1 Rickettsiales bacterium | reverse complement strand
GAATCTATTACCAAAATCTCATCGGCAAAATCTTTTACCGCAGAAATTATTGGCGCAATTCGGTCGGCCTCGTTTTTGGCAATAATAAAAACCGAAAGCGGAATTTTTACGACAGCGTTTTTCATAAATTGAATTTGATTTTTTACTTCTTAAAAAAATTGCCTCTCATCCAACCACAAATCAATTGGAAATCATGAAAAATAAATCAGTCATCTTCGCTATTTGCGGCGTTGTGCTTATTGGCTTCGCAGCACTTATTGTTCACAACTACAAAACAAAAACTTCCTTCAAATATAACGCGCAAAAAGCTGAGGAATTAAAACCGCAGCAAAATGAGCAAGACGCAGTTAGCGCCAAAGTTAACGAAGAAGCGCAAAAGCTTACAAAAACAAGGCTTGACAGTGGTTTGCTAAAAATTTCTGCCGATGATTTTGTTCTTGGCGACGCTTCAGCGCCAGTCACTTTTATCGAATATGCTTCGCTTTCTTGTCCGCATTGCGCCTCATTTTCACGCGAATCTTTTGAGAAACTCAAAGAAGAATATGTCCAAACCAGCAAGATAAAATTTGTCTTCCGCAACTTCCCACTCAACCAACCAGCGCTTACCGCAGGAATGTATGCAATTTGCCAAGCGCAAAGCAACAAAGCGGAAAGTTCCGAACGCTATTACAACAGCATCAAAGTTTTATTCAAAACCCAAGATTCTTGGGCTTTTGACGAAAAATATGCCGAAAAATTAGAGGCAATTGCCAAGCTTGACGGCATGAGCTCTGAGCGCTTCAAACGCTGCATCAATGATCAAAATCTGCAGGAAAAAATTCTGCGCGCTCGTATGGAAGCTGCACAAAATCTGCAACTACGCTCTACCCCTTCTTTCTTTGTTAATGGCGAAGCTTTGGAAGGTTATATCGACTATCAAACTTTGAAAAAGCTAATCGATAAAAAACTTGCCGAGACTTCAAATTAGGCGCTGCAAATAATGTCGACAAAACTTCTCATCAAAAATCTCATCAAAAATTTTGGCACAAAAGAAGTGCTAAAAGGCATCGATTTACAAGTTAACGAAGGTGAATCGGTAGTGATTCTTGGCGGCTCGGGAAGTGGAAAATCGGTGCTGATAAAAATCATCGCCACGCTAATTGCACCAACTTCTGGAACAATTGAAGTTGATGGTAAAAACATCGCCGGCATCAGCGAAAATGAGCGCGACAAATTAATGGAAAAATTTGGCTTTCTTTTTCAAGGCGGCGCGCTTTTTGACTCGTTGCCAATCTGGGAAAATGTCGCTTTTCGTTTGCTTAATCACAAAAAAATGCCGCGCCAGCAAGCTCGCGAAGTTGCACTGCAAAAGCTTAAAGCCGTTGGACTCAGCGAAAAAACCGCCGATCTCTTTCCAGCAGAACTTTCTGGTGGCATGCAAAAACGCGCTTCTCTTGCTCGCGCCATTGCCGCAAATCCTGAAATTATTTTCTTTGACGAACCAACCACTGGCCTTGATCCAATCATGGCTGACGTCATCAATGATCTTATCGTTGCTAATTCCAAAGAACTTGGCGCAACAACGATCACCATAACCCACGACATGCATTCGGCGCGCAAAATTGCTGACAAAGTTGCCATGCTTTTTGATGGAAAAATCATTTGGTTTGGCGACGTAAAAGACATGTATTCTTCGGGCAACGCCTATCTTGACCAGTTTATTCATGGCCGCGCGCAAGGTCCGATTAACTTCCTTTCTCGATGAAAAAACTCACCGCCAAAAAGGCCTTTTCACTTTTTGAACTTTCTCTTGTTATATTGATTTGCGGTCTGGTGATTGCCGGAATTACGCAAGGCAGCAAGATGGTAAAAAAATCGCGCCTTGCTGCCGCAGGAAGCCTCACCCAAAATTCGCCAGTTAAGGATACAGAAAATCTTTTACTCTGGTTGGAAACTTCACTAGCCATGAGCTTTGTTTCTGCCGAAGCAAGAGATGGAACGCCAATCAGCATTTGGTACGATATCAGCCAGCAAAAACCAAATCCGCTTAACGCCAATCAAACCACAGGCACAAACCAGCCCAAATTTTATACCGATGTTTTTGACAGCGCCCTTCCCGCTGTTCGCTTCGATGGTAGCGATGATTTTCTTGGCTTTGATGGATCAGACCTTGCCAATAACGCTTACACAGTTTTCGTTGTTGCGCAACGCTCTTCAAATAAAAGCGATAACTTCTTCATCGCCGGCAGCTCAACAGCAACTGATGCCAATTTAAAATTGGGATTCAGCGATGGCTCAACCATCATGCATTCGCATTACAGCAACGACCTAACCTTTACAACAGAAGCTTACAGCAGCCCGCAGCAAGAAATTCATACCTTCTGGTTTAATACTATCGATGGGAAAAAATATTGGCTCAATGGCGGATCAACACCTGACGCTGCAGGTTCTTCGCAAACAACGGCACTTTCATCTTTTGCCGGCGCATCGCTTGGGAATTATAGCAACAGTTCATATTTTCAGGGAGACGTTGCGGAAATCATCATCTTCACTCGCTCCTTAAAAACAGAGGAACGCCGCGCAATTGAAGACTATTTAAGCAAAAAATATCGCATTAAAATCAGCTAGAATAAAATAAGCCCTCAATCCTTGGATTGCGCAGCATCCAAGGATCTCATCACGAGATTCTCGAAGCCTGCGGCCTCAAGAATGACGAGTATTGAGTTAGCTTGCAAACTCCTGATACTTCCCGTGCAACAAACGCGCCACTTCGCCGGTTTTTCCATCGCCAATTTGCTTTCCATCAATCTTTAGAATCGGGCGAATAATCAAACTCGAGCTTGTCAAAAATACCTCACGCGCCGCCATCATTTCTTCAGCGCTAAACTTTTTTTCGATAGTTTTTAGACCATTTTTTTGCGCCAAATCAATGAGACGATTTCTGGTAATTCCCTGCAAAATAAAATTATCAGCTGGTCGCGTAATCAAAGTTCCAGCTGCATCAACAATAAAAGCATTAGCGAAAGAAGCTTCTGTGACAAATCCATCACGAACAAAAATCACGTCATTAAATCCCGAATCTTTCGCCTTTTGATTCATCAGCGTTGAGGCCAAAAGCGAAACAGTTTTGATGTCGCACCTGCTCCAACGAATATCATCGTGAGTCATTGCAGTGAAACCGCTTTCAAACTCTTCCGCTGAAACTTTTTTTGCTGGTGAAACCGTTGCGTTAATTGTTGGCGTCAAACCTTTTGGACACCAAGGCGTGCGAGCAGTTGAGCCGCGCGTAACGTTGATGTAGCAGGTTCCATCAACCATTTTATTTTGCGAAAAAAGCTCGAGTTGAATTTTTACCAACTCTTCTTTCGTGAAATTATGCTCAATTTTTAGCTCACGCAAACTTCTGAAGAAGCGCTCTAGGTGGGCGTCGCCATCGATCAGCTTTCCGTTTTTAAACAAAGTCACTTCGTAGGCACCGTCAGCAAATTGAAAGCCACGATCTTCGATGTGAATCAAACAATTTTCGTGAGGAAGAAACGCACCGTTGAGGTAAGAAATTCGAGTCATTTACAAATTATTTCAAAATTTTTCTTCCGGCATAAACCGCGCGCAAACCAAGCGCCTCTTCGATGCGGATCAATTCATTATATTTCGCCGTGCGATCTGATCTGCAAAGCGAACCGGTTTTAATCTGGCCAGCATTGGTGGCAACGGCGATATGGGCAATCGTTGCATCTTCGGTTTCACCGGAGCGATGCGAGATGATATTGTTGTAATTCGCCGCCTTTGCGATGTTAATTGTTTGCAGCGTTTCGCTTAAAGTGCCGATTTGGTTAACCTTCACCAACACAGCATTGGCAAGGCCTTGCGTAATTCCTTTTTGCAAAATTTCAGGATTAGTGACAAATAAATCATCACCAACCAACTGAACTTTTTTGCCCAAACTTTTAGTAATTTTTGTCCAGCCGTCATAATCATCTTCGCCGCAAGCATCTTCAATTGAGTAAATTGGATAATTGGCAACAAGGTCTTCGTAATAGGCAACCAACTCATCTGAGGAGAGCACGCGGCCCTCGCCCTCCAAATGATATTTTCCATCTTTGTAAAATTCGGTAGACGCCGCATCAAGCGCCAAAAGAACATCTTTGCCAAGCTCATAGCCAGCTTGTTTAGTGGCCTTAGCAACATAATCCAAAGCCTCTTTTGTTGAATTTAAATTCGGCGCAAAACCACCTTCATCGCCAACGTTGGTGTTGTGGCCATCTTTTTTAAGCAGCGATTTTAGGTGCTGAAAAATTTCTGCACCAACTCGAATTGAATCCTTCACTGACGTTGCACCAACTGGCATGATCATGAATTCCTGGATATCAATTTTATTGTCTGCGTGCTTACCGCCATTAATGATATTCATCATTGGAACCGGCAAAGTGACCGCCGCAGAGCCGCCAAGATATTCAAAAAGTGGAAGTTTTTTAGAAGCGGCAGCAGCTTTTGCACAAGCCAGCGAAACGCCCAGAATGGCGTTTGCACCAAGCTTTGACTTATTTTTTGTGCCATCCAGCGCAATCATCAAATCATCAATTTCCTTCTGCTTACTGACATCAAAACCAACTAATTTTTGGGCGATTTTTTCATTAACATTGGCAACGGCTTGCAAAACACCTTTGCCTAAAAATCTTGCTTTGTCGCCATCGCGAAGCTCGCAAGCTTCAAGGCTGCCAGTCGAGGCGCCAGAAGGAACGGCGGCGATTCCAAAAGAACCATCTTGCAAATGAACTTCGGCTTCCAGAGTTGGAAATCCACGCGAATCAAGAATTTCGCGCGCTTTAATTTTTGAGATTTTGGTCACGGATTTTTGAACTAAAAATGAAGGGATTGGCAATTTTTTAAGAAGAAAAACTCAATTGGCAACGAACTAAATATCAAGCTCAAGCCACACCGGACAATGGTCGGAAGCCTTTTCTTGGTCACGCACGCCACGATCATCAATGCCGGTTGCAGAAATTTTATCCGCTGCCCTTGGTGAGGCCAAAAGGTAATCAATACGACAGCCTTTGTTGTGCTGCCAGGCTCCACCGCGATAATCAAACCAGCTGAAAGCTTGTTGGCGCGGGTTTGAGGCGCGATAAGAATCAATCAGACCAAGATTTATCAAATGGCGAAAATTTTGGCGCTCAAGAGGATGAAATAAAATTTGGTTCGCGAAAGTTTTTGGGTCAAAAAGATCAATTTCTTCAACGGCAACGTTAAAATCTCCGCCAAAAATCTGCATTTCGTCATAGTTGCGAAGGCTTGCTAAATGAGCCTGCAGACGTTTGAAGAAATCAATTTTGTAACGAAATTTGCGCGAATCTTCCAAGCGCTCGCCAAGCTCTAAGTCACCGCCGCCATTTGGCACGTAAATTGAAGCAACACGCAGCGCCGAAGTTTTTGTTGTAATCACCGCTTCAATATAACGCGCTTGCTCATCTTGTTCTTCGCCCAGAGATGGAAGGGTTTTAACAACATCTTCAATTTTAAATTTCGATAAAATCGCCACGCCATTATAACTTTTTTGACCCGCCACAACAGCGTTGTAGCCCGCGTCAAATATCACCTCAAAAGGAAATTCGCTTTCCACGCATTTCAATTCCTGCAAGCAAACGATGTCAGGATTTGTATTCTTTAACCATTCCAGAAGCCTTGGCAGGCGCGCTTTGACAGAGTTTACGTTGAATGAAGCGATTTTGATCATGTGGCTATTTTTGTTGCTTGAATTCGATTTTTATCAACTCTTCCTCAATTAGCTCAAACATTGAAATAAATTTCTCGTCACTACTCGCCAACTTTTTCTCTACCTCGCGACAAGCGTGAATGATTGTCGCATGATTACGATTACCGAAATGCTCCGCTATTTGGTTTAAGCTAAGTTCTGTGTATTTCTTTATTAGGTAAATAGAGATAAATCTTTGATGAACGATCTGATAATCCCTGCTTTTCCCGACCAGAGCCTTTAGAGCAACTCCAAATTTCTTGGCAGTAATTTTTATTATTTTTTCCGCCAAAACATCCTCAGGATTTTTACTTAACTTTTTCTTTAGAAAAACCCCGTCGCTCAACAGGTTTAAGATAAAACCAATCATTCTATCTTTGTCTCTTGGCGAACTTTCGGCAATAAGCAGGGTTATTGAAGTAAGGGTTTAAGGACTGATTTTTTCAATATCCAGCAAGTCATATTTTTGCAAAAACCAAGCAAAGGCAAACGCTCCAGATCTTTTATTTCCATCAATGAATGGATGATCTTTAACTACAAAATAGAACAAATGAGCAGCTTTTTCTTCCAAGGTTTTATAGAGATCTTCCCCATCAAAAGACTGCATAACATTGCCAACAATACCCTGTAAAACACCAGCGGCTTTTTCTCTGGCAAAATTTTCCGTCGCCTCACCCTTGGCAATTAAATTCGCTTTAAGATCCGCAATACCTTTCTCAAGGTTTTTGGCTTTAAAAAATATCTTACGCTTAGTGACGCCTTTTAGAACCAACTCACCTTTGTCGTAAGCATCGAGCGAAAGCCAAGTTCGCGCAAAAACAGATACCAGATCCATGGCGCCAGATGCGCTAATTTTCTCTTCTTCAAGCAGTAGTTTTACATCCTGAAGCGCCGAGGAAAATCCCCAATAATTTTTGACCAACTTCTTCTTATTAACAGCAAAGCCCTCGTCGATATAAGAACGCAAAACCTTCGTCACCCATTTACGAAATTCTGTTGCGGCACCAGAGTTGGTGCGGTACCCCACCGCAAGGATCACATCCAGAGAATAAAAGGAAATCGGCTTATCAGAATTTGCATTATGCATTTTTTGCATATTGCTTTTTTCATTAATTTCTCGGCTTTGAAAAATATTTTTTATGTGGCGCGAGGCAACTGATTGATCTATCTCAAATAACTTCGCGATCTGAGCCTGACTAGCCCAAACATTATCACCAGCAACATCTTGCCGCAGCTCAATTTCGCCACCCTTTAAACGATAAACCAAAAATGCTGCGGTGTTTTTCATAACCTCAAAGGTCCTTCATAAAATGAAACCCGCGAATGTGGAAATCGTTGCGGTAGTAGAGTGAATGCGATTTTTTATTTTCGGTGTAAGAATCTAAAACCATCTTTTCACAGCCAAGTTCGCGGCCGACTTCCTCAAGTCGCTGCAGAATTTTTCGACCAATTCCAAGGCCTCTTTTTTGCTCATCAACAATGAAGCTCGAGACCTGAATATAGCGGCCGCAGTAAAGCATCAGCAAAACCCAATATCCCGCAACACCAACAATTTCATCACCCAAAAAAGCGGCGACCATTTTGAAATCATTAGCCACGATCATTTCATCAATTTGATTTGATAATTTTTCCTTGCTCAGATTTTTGTAGCGTTGCGCCAATATTGGCCAGGCAAGCATCATCGCCTCTCTGTTATCGAGATTTTTTATGGTAATTTGTTGTGCGATATTGCTCACTTTCTACAAATTTTTCAGATCATTTTCCAAAGCACTTGCCCAATAAGTCACCTTACCAGCGCCAGTGCAAAATACGATGTCACCCTTAGAAACAAGAGGTTTCACAATTTTTGCTAAATCTTTTTCGCTTGGCAATTTGATAACATTTTTATGTCCGGTTTTTTTGATTCCATCAATCAAGGAATCTTGACCGATGCCTTCAATTGGCGCCTGCCCAGCTGAATAAATATCAGAAACAATCACCGCGTCTGCGTCAGCAAAAGCGGCACAAAATTCGTTAAATAAACTTTCCAC
>JBIKKP010000026.1:0-22841 GCA_044360285.1 Rickettsiales bacterium | reverse complement strand
ACAAAATACAGATCGAAAATCAACTACTTCACTAACATCTTATCAGCATTACTTGCTTACATGCTAAACCCTAGCAAACCTAGGATTTGCTTGAATCGAGTTGGGGTTGCTTAAGCGTTATTGGGGTGTATTTATCATTTCCTAAGCCAGGAGTCACCTTTGGCCTTCTGCCAACTACTTCTCTGCTTTCATCCCTCACGTCTTCGTAACTACAAACGACAGTAAATTTGTTTTGCATCTCAATTGTCTCGGGCCTGTCAAATAAGCCGCCTTCGGCATAAGTTTTTCCGCTGAAAGTTCTTTTGGCAAACGTACAAATATCGCTTGGATTTGAATAAAGCGCCGAAGCAGAAATGCAGCGTCGAAACACTTTTGACTCAATCAAGTTGTTGCCGGTATATTGGCAATCATAACCGCGGGCGATTATTTGTTCTGGGCGGCCAACAACCGCAACTCTGCCATCTGCATCAAATCCCATTTCATCGGGAGTGAATGTGTGCTCCAACTCAAGTCGGTCGACAACCAAATCTCTCATCACCGCGCCGCAAGTAACAACATCTCCGCTGCTGGTTTTGCGGGCAAGATCTGTTGCAATTGCCGAAATCACCATTCCAAGCAATTCATAGCCGATGTCGCTATACTTATATTCGCCATATTTTCCATCACGCCTTTCTGGCTCGAGATGTTTTCCATCGCCTGGTTTGGCCAGATTTTCCGGTGTTTCGAAGCGGAAACTTTGGCCATATTTTGCGATGTCAAAATCGCCAATTCCCGATGCGTGCAGAATTAAATCTTTTAGAGAAATTTCTGGATTTTCGCCGCGCAACCTAGTTCTGACATAGCTGGATTCTGGGTATCGGCTCTCAAGCATTTCATAAAAATGCGATAATTTTGTTTCGAGTGCAGCAGGGAAATATGCTGAATATCTTTTATCTTCGATCATGCGCAGAATTGTTGCTGCGGTGATAGGTTTGCTTATGCTGGCAATGTTGAAAATTGCTTCGGGAGGAATTGGAGCAGAAGATGGATCAAAGCAATCAAGCGGCGCTCTGGTAAAAAGTCTGTTTTCTCCTTCTGACGGAGAAAAAGCTGTAGATAAGCCATAGGCGGCTTGCCAATACCAATCGAAATGTTCGGGATAAAAGCTCGCATCAGTTAAATCTTTTCCATCAAGTAAAGATCTTGCTATTTGACGGCTATTAAGCGCTGAAAGTTCTGTGTAACTAGGCGCAGACATGTGCTTATTTTATTTCAAAAATCGCATCAACTTCAACGGCAACTCCAAAAGGAAGTGAGCCAGATCCAACTGCGGCGCGCGCGTGTTTTCCGGCATCGCCAAAAACTTCGGCAATCAAATCCGAAGCGCCATTAGCAACTGCGGGATGATCTTTGAAATTTGCTTCGCCATTGACAAAAATTCCTAGTTTAATGCAACGCACAACGCGATCCAAGTTGCCATCAGTAGCAACTTTCAATTGAGCGATAATGTTGATGGCGCAAAGGCGGGCAGCTTTTTTGGCATCTTCAGCAGAAATTTCTGAGCCAACTTTTCCAATAAATTGCAACTTGCCGGCTTCAAGCGGTAGTTGGCCTGAAATAAAAACTTGATTGCCTGATTTTACAAAGCCGACATAGTTGGCAACTGGTGCGGCTGGGGTTGGCAGGGTGATTCCAAGTGATGAAAGTTTTTCTTCGTATTTTGACATTTTTTCTCTCTGTTTGTTGTTTTAAGCGTCGTTCTTATTGATTCCGAGCTTGTCGAAAAGATTGCGGTCGCGCTCCATTTCTGGGTTAGAAGTGGTGAGCAATTTCTCGCCGTAAAAAATTGAATTTGCGCCAGCTAAGAAACACAAAGCTTGCGTTTGTTCATTCATAGTTTCGCGGCCCGCAGATAGGCGCACAGCAGCTTGTGGCATCATAATTCTTGCCACAGCGATGGTGCGGATGAATTCAAATTCATCAAGATTTTCAACATTTTCCAGCGGCGTTCCTTTCACTTTTACCAACATGTTGATTGGAACTGATTGCGGTTGCTGCGGCAAATTAGCGAGCACGATGAGCATTTTAGCGCGGTCCTCGCGGCTCTCGCCCATACCAACAATTCCGCCTGAGCAAACATTTAAACCAGCTTCGCGCACGTTTTTAAGTGTGTTGAGGCGATCTTCAAAATTTCTTGTTGAGATAATTTCTGAGTAAAATTCTGGCGAGGAGTCGATATTGTGATTGTAGTAATCAAGCCCTGCCTCTTTGAGGCGCTTGCTTTGCGAGTCGGTTAGCATTCCCAAAGTCATGCAAGTTTCCAGGCCAGTTTTTTTGACTTCGTCGACGATTTTGCAGATATTTTCAACATCGCGATCATGCAAACTTCTCCAAGCGGCACCCATACAAAACCTTGAAGCGCCTGCTTCTTTCGCTTGATTTGCGGCTTCCAAAATTTTTGCAACATCCATCAGCGCAGATTTTTCTAAGCCGGTATTGTAGTGCGCTGATTGCGGACAATATTTGCAATTTTCTGGACAAGAGCCGGTTTTGATGCTGAGCAGCGTGCTGATTTGCACGGCATTTGGGTTGTGATTTTGGCGATGAATTTCTGCAGCTTTGAAGATGAGATCATTAAAGGGCAGGGCAAAAAATGCCAAAATTTCTTCAATCTTCCAATCGTTTCGAAGCTTACTGCTGTGGGCAGTATGCTCTAATTCCGTTTCAAGATTTTTTTCGATTTCGACTTGTTGCAACATTATTTGATAACACCTTTTTCTTTTAGGAATTCTTGTAGTTCGCCGCTTTGAAACATTTCTTTCACAATATCGCAGCCGCCAACAAATTCGCCTTTAACGTAAAGCTGTGGAATTGTTGGCCAATCAGAAAATTCTTTGATGCCTTGACGAATTTCTGGATCGCGTAGCACGTCAATATCAAGAAAATCAACGCCAAGAGTTTTTAAAACATGCGATACAGCGGCAGAAAATCCGCATTGTGGCATGTCTTTGCTGCCCTTCATGTAAAGAACAACGTTGTTGCTAGAAATGGTTTGGCTGATTTTATCAAGAGTGCTCATTAGTTTGCAGAAGTATTGATTTGTAGGGCGTGCAGCGTTGTTCCAAGTAAGCCACTTAGAGCTTTATTGACCATTTGATGCTGTTGCACGCGGCTTTTTTTGTCAAAAATTTTATCGACAATTTTTAGGCTGTAATGGTCGTTATCGCCGGCAAGATCAGTAATTTCAATCTGTGCTTGTGGGAAATTTTCGCGTAAAATTTTTTCTAGATTTTCTCGAGAAATTGGCATCGGTTTTGAAATTTGCTCAAATAAAAAAAGCGGGCCTTCGAATTTCAAAGGCCCGCTTGGTATTTTGTTTAAATCTTAACCAAAAAATCCACGACGTTTTTTCGGGGCTTCTTCACCACCACCGCGACGATCGTCACGGTCGCGATCTCCGCCACCACGTCTATCATCACGATCGCGGTCACGATCACGTCCACCGCCACGGCGATCATCACGATCACGGTCGCGATCTCCGCCACCACGTCTGTCATCACGATCTCCGCGATCACGTCCACCACCACCGCGTCTGTCATCGCGATCACGTCCACCGCCACGGCGATCATCACGATCTCCGCGTCCACCAGATTCTCTTTCGTCAATCATTTGTGGTTTGTTTGGCAAGCGATCAGAAATATCTTCACCAGTTACTTGATCAACACAACGGTAGCTTAGTTTTGGACGACCTTTTTTGTCGAAGCCGATAACTTTTACTTTAACGATGTCACCTTCGTTGATTACGTCTTCAACGAAATCAACGCGATATTCAGCCAATTCAGAAATGTGAATGAAGCCATCGCGGTTATTTGAAATGCTCACGAAAGCACCAGCGTCAATTACTTTTACTACTGGACCTTCGTAGATGTCGCCAATTTCTGGTTCGAAAGTGATTTCTTTAATCATCGCAAGAGCTTTCTTGATAGAATCGCCGCTGCTTGAAGAGATTTTGACGACACCAGAATCTTCGATATCGACGCTAGCACCAGAAACTGCGCAGATTTCTTTAATTACTGCACCGCGTGAGCCAATTACTTCGCGAATTTTCTTTTGAGGAATGGTGATAGTTTCAACTTTTGGAACGTTGCCGTTAAGCTCGGTTCTAGGAAGAGACATTACTTCATCCATTTTTCCAAGAATGTGAAGTCTGCCAGCGTTAGCTTGCTCAAGGGCGCGTTGCATGATTGCAGCGCTGATGCCGTTGATTTTGATATCCATTTGTAAAGCAGTGATACCGTCTTTGGTTCCAGCTACTTTGAAGTCCATATCGCCCAAATGATCTTCGTCGCCCATGATGTCAGACAAGATGACGTAATTTTCACCTTCTTTGATTAGACCCATCGCAATACCAGAAACTGGAGCTTTGATTGGTACACCAGCGTCCATAAGAGCTAGAGAAGTTCCGCAAACAGTTGCCATTGAAGAAGAACCGTTTGATTCGGTGATTTCAGAAACTACGCGAGTTGTGTAAGAAAAGCTTTCAGAAGCAGCCGGGAATATCGGGCTGATAGCGCGCCAAGCTAATTTTCCATGACCAATTTCACGACGTCCTGGAGAGCCCATTTTACCAGTTTCACCAACGCAGTAAGGAGGGAAATTGTAGTGAAGCATGAAAGATTCTTCATACATTCCTGGGTCAAGATTTTCGATCAATTGCTTGTCTTTGCCAGCGCCAAGGGTTGCGATAACCAAAGCTTGAGTTTCGCCGCGAGTGAACAAAGCAGAGCCGTGAACTTGTGGCAATAATCCAGTTTCGATAGAGATTTGACGGATTTCGTCAGTTCTGCGTCCATCGATTCTGAGGCCGTGTTTTAATACGTCGTTACGAACGATTTCAGCGGAAAGAGTTTTGAAGATTGATTTAAGCTTATTGGCGTTGATGCCAGCTTCTTCGTTGAGGAATTTTTCTTTTACGTCAGAAGAGATTTGATCAAGCTTTGCAACACGAACTTGTTTTTCTCTTTCTTTGTAAGCTGCGATTAGACGATCACCGATGAAGTTAGTGATGTCAGCTTTAAGCGCTGAGTTGTTGTCAGCAGCAATTTCAAGTTTTTTTCTACCGGCTTCAGCAGCGAATTCTTTAATCATTTCGATGATTGGCTGGAAAGCATTGTGGCCGAAATTTACGGCATCAAGCATTTGAGCTTCAGAAAGCTCTTTTGCTTCTGATTCAACCATCAAAACAGAGCTTTGCGTTCCGGCAACTACAAGGTCCAAGGTTCCAAGTTTTACTTCTTCTGCGCTTGGATTGAGAACAAATTGTCCGTCAATTAAACCAACACGAGCAGCAGCAACTGGCTCAAGGAATGGAGCTTCAGAAATTGCCAAAGCTGCAGACGCGCCAATTAAAGCGGCGATGTCTGGAGTGTGGGTTGCATCGTATGAAAGTGTAGTGCACACAACGTTAACTTCGTTATAGAAGTTTGATGGAAAAAGTGGACGAATTGGACGATCAATCAAACGTGAAGTAAGAGTTGCGGCATCAGTTGGTTTGGCTTCGCGCTTGAAAAATCCGCCAGGAATTTTTCCGGCAGCGTAAGATTTTTCGATGTAGTGTACGGTTAGTGGGAAAAAGTCGGCACCTTCAGCAGCTTTGTTTGCAACAGTCACGGCACAAAGCAAAGTAGTGTTGCCGTATTTTACGACAACTGAATTTGCTTGGCGGGCGATCTTGCCAGTTTCGAGGGAAAGGATTTTTCCGTTCCAGTTAATTTCTTTTTTTACAACGTTGAACATGTTTACAGCTTTTGATTGATAGGTTAGTTAAATTTTAGAGGCTATTTGCGGATTTCGAGTTTTTTGATAAGAGCTTCATAGCGCTTAGGGTCTTGGTCTTTCAGGTAGTTAAGCAATTTTCTTCTTTTGCTAACCAAAATAAGCAGACCTCTTTTTGATGAAAAGTCACCTCTGTGGATTTTTAAGTGTTCGGTTAGGTTATCGATTTGTTTGGTGATAAGGGCGCATTGTACTTCAGGAGAGCCAGTATCTGTCTTGCCTTGAGCGAATTCTGAAACGAGGTCTTTTGTTGATTTTTTAGTCAGAGACATTTTTTACAAAGTTTGGTTGAGGATTATTTAAGTGGCGACAGCCAAGCAGCTAGACGCTTAAAAGCGCGACTTAAATAGATTTAAGAAAGTCAGTTTAGAAAAATTTTAGGCAAAGTTTTTATGATCTTTGATCAACTTATCGAACTTCAATTCACAAGACATCCTGCAGCGAGAGCAGCGAGTCATCTAGAAAACGGGGGCCATAAGTATGGACCGCTTTTAAAGCGTCAAGAGAAATTCTTTTGTCATAAGAAAATTTTCCAACTTGCAATCGCGTAAGTTTGGAAACATAGCCACAAACTTCCATTTTTTTACATAAGTCTCGCGCAAGTGAGCGAATGTAGGTTCCTTTTGAGCATTCGGCCTCAAGTTCGGCAAAGGTTTCGTTGAGAGTGATTAATTTTAGTGAAAAAATCTCAACTTCGCGCGATGGAACCTCGAATTCGACATTTTGCCTGGCCAGGTCGTAAGCGCGCTGACCGTTGATTTTTATTGCTGAAAAACGCGATGGAGTTTGCGAAATCCTTCCAACAAAAAACGGAAAAACGGAAATCATATCTTTGGCTTGCGGCCTTGCTGCACTTGATTCAATGACAACTCCTTCTGAGTCGTCGGTGTCGCGAAATTCGCCAAAAGTTATACAAAAAGAATATCTTTTTTGTGCCGACATTAATTTTTCGGCGGTCTTTGTGGCTTTATTTAGAGCAATTGGAAGTAGGCCGTCAGCGGCTGGATCAAGTGTTCCGCCATGTCCAACTTTTTTTGCACCGGTAATTCTTTTAACAATTGCAACCGCCCGAGCAGAAGAGATTCCAACTGGTTTGTCGAGGTTGATCCAAGTTGCGACTTCTTTCAGCATCTAGACGGCGTTGGCGCCAGAGATAATGTCGATCAACTCTTTAGTGATGTTTGCTTGGCGTGTGCGGTTGTAAACCAATGTCAAATTTTTGATCATTTTGCCGGCGTTGTTGCTGGCTGATTCCATTGCTGCCATTCTTGCGCCTTGTTCAGAAGCGCTGTTTTCAAGCATCTCGTTGTAGATTTGTATGGCGATATTTTTTGGTAAAAGGTTTTGTAAAACCTCTTCTTCGCCCGGTTCATAGTTAGTTGGCGAAGAGAAGTTTTCTTTCTTGCCCCCAGTGCTAATTTGGGCCGGGATAATTTGTTTGCAGATTTGCTCTTGGGCGATGGCTGACTTGAATTTGCTGTAGATTACATCGCAAACATCGAACTCATTTTTGTTAAAAAGTTCGACTAATTCATCAGCAAGCAATTGTGCGGTTTTATATTCGATAGTGCCTTTGAAAACGCCAAAAGAGCTTTTGATGATTTGCTTAGCGTAAATTGATTTTAGCTGTTCGTAAGCCTTTTTACCGACACAGAAAATTTTCACTTCATGACCTTTTTGGATCAGCGAATTTATGTGAGTTTTGGCAAATTTTACGGTTGCGCTATTAAGCCCGCCGCAAAGTCCGCGATCGGAAGAGAAAATTAAAATCAGGTGAGTTTTATCGCTACCTTTTCCGGTAAGAAGTGGGAAGTTTTCTTTGAAATTATCGCGCGTTGAAACGTTTGAGGCCAAAGAAGAAACGGCTTCTTGAATTCTTTCGGCAAAAGGACGCGAAGATTCAACCAAATGCTTAGCGCGCTTGAGGCGCGAAGCAGCAACCATCTTCATGGCTTTGGTCATTTTTTGCGTCGATTTTACCGACTTAATTCTGGTTTTAAGCGTTTTTAAATTGGCCATAAACTTATCTTCAAACTACAGCTTTTTTGATAGTCCAGCGTGATCGAAATGGCTGGATGGAGCATGATTCAAGAAAACGTCAACGAACTCAGTTAGAAGCTTTTTGATCGTAGCTTCAACTTCATCGGTGATTTTTTGTTCTTTTTTGATCGAAGCTAAAATTTCTGGATTTGAGCTGTGAATTTTGCGTAAAAATTCTGACTCGAATCTGGTAACTTCTTTAACCGGAATCTTGTCGAGATAGCCTTTAACACCAGCGTAAATCGAAACAACCTGTTCTTCGAAACCAAGCGGAGAATATTGATTTTGCTTCAACAATTCAGTCAATTTGCGGCCTTTATCGAGCAATTTTTGTGTTGCAGCGTCAAGGTCGGAACCAAATTGCGCAAAAGCTTCAAGTTCGCGGAACTGCGCCAAGTCAAGCTTGATAGTTCCAGCAACTTGTTTCATTGCTTTAGTTTGAGCAGCTGAACCAACACGAGATACAGAAAGACCAACGTTTACCGCTGGTTTGATGCCTTTGTAGAAAAGTTCAGTTTCCAAGAAAATTTGTCCGTCGGTGATTGAAATCACGTTGGTTGGAATGTAAGCAGAAACGTCACCAGCTTGAGTTTCAATGATTGGAAGCGCAGTTAGTGAACCGCCGCCGCAAGCATCAGACATTTTAGCCGCACGTTCAAGTAGGCGCGAGTGAACGTAGAAAACGTCGCCAGGGTAAGCTTCGCGTCCAGGTGGGCGACGAAGAAGAAGTGACATCTCGCGATAAGCAACGGCGTGCTTAGAAAGGTCATCATATGCGATCAAAGCATGCATGCCATTATCGCGGAAAAATTCGCCGATGGTGCAACCGGTGTAAGGTGCAAAAAATTGCAGCGCAGCCGCTTCAGAAGCAGTTGCAGAAACAACGATTGAGTATTTCATCGCGCCAGCATCTTCAAGAGTTTTGACGATTTGGGCTACGGTTGAGCGCTTTTGGCCGATTGCGACGTAAATACAGTAAAGTTTTTTCTTTTCGTCGCCTTCTTCGTGAGCCTTAGCTTGGTTGATGAAAGTGTCTAGAACGATTGCAGTTTTACCAGTTTGACGGTCACCAATAATCAATTCACGTTGACCACGACCAATTGGAATCAAGCTGTCAATTGCTTTGATACCAGTTTGCATTGGTTCGCCAACTGATTGGCGCGCGATGATTCCAGGAGCTTTAACTTCTACACGGCGATATTCGACATTTTCGAAAGCGCCTTTACCATCGATTGGATTTCCAAGTGCGTCAACAACGCGACCCAAAAGACCTTTGCCAACCGGAATCTCAACGATTTTGCCAGTTCTTTTAACGTTAGAACCTTCTTTGATTTTGGTTGTGTCGCCGAAAATTACGATACCGACATTGTCAGTTTCAAGGTTGAGCGCCATGCCTTTTACGCCTGATTCAAACTCAACCAATTCGCCGGCTTGAACATTATCAAGACCGTAAACTTTAGCGATACCGTCGCCGACTTTTACAACTTCACCGACTTCTTTTAGCTCGGCACTGCTGTGAAAATTTTCCACGCGCTTTTGCAGGATATTGGAAAATTCCTCTACTCTGAAATCCATATTTAGACTTTGTTTTTAGTTGATATTTTAAATTATTTTAAAGCGGCGGCAAGGCACTGCTTTCCTAGCTTCTCAAGTTGATTCTTGAGACTGGCATCAATTACTTCTGAACCGACTTTTACTTGGAAGCCGCCGAGAATTTTTTCTTTGATGATTTCGCGAATGGCGATGGTTTTTCCTGGATATTTTTTAGCAACCAGTGCTTTGATTTTATCAAGCTGTTCTTTTTGAAGCTTTGCAACTGTCACTACTTCAACTTCCAAGATGTTTTTAAAATGCTTGGTTAGGCGCAGATATTCTTCGTAAATTTCTGGAAATAAGTTCAGTCTTCTGTTGCGAACGATTGAAGCAAAGAAGTTTGAGGTGAGTGGTCCAAGTCCGAATTTCTCAGTCACTTCTTTGATGATTAAAACCAGATCGTTTTTAGCGATTACTGGATTTTTTAATTCGTGAGCAAAACTGGTGCTGAAATTTTGTTTAAAAACCTCGAGTTCCGAGGTGATTTTATCGATTTTGTTACTCCTGCGAGCCGCCAAGAACAAGGCTTTAGCGTAATTTTTGGCAACGACAGAGACTCTAGGCATTTTGCTTAATTATCTAAATTTAGGAAAGAGCTCGCGAGATAGGCGGCTCAAAGAGGCGCGGCAACCTATTTAGGTCAAAATAAAATGCAACTCGCTATCTTGAGTTAATCGGATCGATGCTTTCGAAATGATCGTGCAGGTGATTTTTTTCTTCAAAATGTTTCGCCGCTTTTTCGCTGGCAATATGAAATAGAGCGTCACCCTTATTGGCTAGAGGCAGAATTGACATACCAACAATTACTCCCTCTTCGTGAGCTTTGATGTTGGTTTTGTGCTCACCAAAGGGATTTGAAATCTCGCCCAAAATTTCGCCTTTTTTCACGAAATCACCAAGTTTTTTGCTGGCATTGTGGATTCCACTTTTAGGTGCGCGCAGCCAAGAACTGGAGCGCGCAATAAAAGTTTTTTTCACCAAATGCTTCTTGCGACCTTTAATCATCCCTAACTCTTTCATCACATTCAAAATTCCCTCAACGCCAAGCTTGATGCTGCTTTGTTCGAAGCGCAGCGCTTCGCCTGCTTCAAATAAAATCATTGGAATGTTGCGTTCAGAAACTGCGGCGCGCAGTGAGCCGTCGCGTAAGTTTGAGTTAAGAATTACCGGCGCGTTAAAACTTTTGGCTAAATCTAGCGTGATTTCGTCGTCAATGTTGCAGCGAATTTGTGGATGGTTGCGCCGGTGGAAGGCGCCGGTGTGCAGATCAATGCCAAAATCAGATTTCAGCACAATTTCTTGCATGAATTTATTGGCCAACTGCGAAGCCAGTGAGCCATTTTTCAAACCAGGGAAGCAGCGATTCAAATCGCGGCGGTCGGGCAAATAGCGCGAACGGTCATTAAAACCAAAAATGTTGACGATTGGAATTGCAATCAAAGTGCCGACGATGCGTCGCAACTCTTTGCGCGCCAGCAATTGGCGCAAAATTTCGATGCCGTTAATTTCATCGCCGTGGATTGTTGATGAAATAAAAATCGTTGGTCCAGCCTTGCGTCCGCGAATAACTTCCACCGGCATTTTCACGTCGGTAAAATCATAAACGCTGCCCATGTCGATATTGATGCGCAGCCGCTCGCCTGGCTTTATTTCGATGTTGTCGATTGTGAAACGTTTTTTGGTCATTTGCTAAAAATGTTTACGTAAGTGCGATAGATAAAGGAGCGCCCGTATTTTTTATTTTCGTCTTTTTGCTCAAGAATTCCCAATCTGATGAACCGCTCAATTACCTTTCCAGCGCCGGCCCTGCTGTAGCCAGTAATTTCTTGGACTCTCGCTACATTGATGATCGGCGTTTTAAAAAGCTCTGGTAAAATTTTTAACGCACTTTCGCTTTCAGTTTTGCCCAGCGCGTGAATTTTTTTCAGGTCTTCCTCGCGTAATTTGGTTATTTCTTTTGCGGTTGTGACCGCTTCCTTAGCGATTTCGCAAACCCCGGTGAGAAAAAAATCCAGCCATTCTTCCACTTCGCCGTAACGATAACTGCTAAGCCTGTCGTAATAGGTTTTTCGATGTTTGTTGAAGAAGGACGACAAAAAAAGCAGCGGCTTTTCGAGTAAATTTTTTTGCCACAAAAACAGTGTTATCAGCATGCGGCCGGTGCGTCCATTGCCGTCTAAAAAAGGGTGAATTGTTTCAAACTGCGCGTGGATCAAAGCGGTTTTGACGATGGGTAAAATATCATCGTTATTGTGAAAAAAATTCTCCAAATCGCCCATCGCATTATTTACCTCGTGAGCGGGAGGTGGCACAAATAGCGCGTCTTTAGGCGAGGTGCCACCAATCCAATTTTGTGAAGAACGAAAGTTTCCTGGGTCGGCGAAATGTGTTTTTCGCGTACCGCTCATCAGCTTTTCGTGAATTTCTTTGATGACGCGAAGTGACAATGGAAAATTCTCTAATCTGGTGAGGCCGTAGTTTAGAGCGGAAATGTAGTGGATGATGTCTTCGACGTCGGATGGCGCATCGCTGGAAGTTTTTGATTCGATTCCAATTGCATCAATCATCGTGGCTCTAGTTCCTTCAATTTGACTTGAGGAAGTGGCGTCTTTTCTGACATACATGAACAGAAAAAAATCGACGTCTGGCAAGAGTTGGGAAATGCCGTCAAGCTTGCCAATCAAGCGAGTGGCTTCGTTGGCTTTCTGAATAATCTTGTTGGAAAATTTTAGATTTTTTGGCGGGAATTTGTTGGGGACAAAGGCTTTATATCCACCGATTTGAGGCTGTAGTGTTCCTAAAATCATTTTTAAAAAGGGTTAACATTGGAGGAAAGAAGTAAACTATTTTGGTGAAATGGTTTACTTCTAATAGAGAAAAGAACCTATTTTCAATAAAAGTTTACATCTTTTGCTTAATGTCAACTCTTTTTGACCAACGCGTAATTCAAAATTTTGTAGCACAATTTTGCCGCCAGAAAATCGCAGGAATGCAAATGTTTGGTTGGCGCAAGTTCCACAACATCCGCGCCAACAATCGTGCAAATTTTGCTTGCTTCACGGATGATGTCCAAAGCGTCTTCCCACATTATTCCGCCTGGTTCTGGAGTTCCAGTTGCTTGCATCAAACTTGAGTCAAATCCATCCAAATCGAACGTCAAAAACACCGGACGGCCTTTAAGTGCGGCGACGATTTTTTTCGGATCCCAGTTTCTGCGATCTTTGGCGAAGTGAATGGTGATTCGGTCGCGATTGGCCTCAAGAAAAGGAATTTCGCTGGCAGAAATGTTGCGAATTCCGCAAGAAATCAGCGTGGAAATTGGATTGTCCATCACGCGGCGAAGTGCTGCGGCGTGGGAATAGTGTTCACCACCGTATCCATCACGCAAATCAGCGTGAGCGTCGAAATGCAAAATTGCTAAATCTGGATATTTTTTAACGAAGGGGCGAATTGAGCCCGCGGTGATTGAGTGCTCGCCACCAAGAATGAGTGGAAATTTGTCAGCATCTAAAATTTTTTGGGTAATTTTTTCGAGCTGTTTGAGTGATTTTGGCACTGAACTGTAATCGATTTTTGGTGCTTGCAGTGTTGCAACGCCGTATTTGCGGAAAGGTTCAAACCAAAATTCTTCGTCAAAAAGCTCAACTTGCTGCGAGGCTTTAATGATTGCCGCTGGACCATTTTTTGTGCCGCCGCCATAGCTCACCGATTTTTCCAAACCAAAGGGCACAACCACAACTTTCGCAGCTTCCGGCGATTTTAAGTATTTTTCTTCCACGCCCAAAAGACCGTTTTTTTGCGCAACAAATTTGAGGGAGGAGAGAGGATTTTTCATTGTGTAAAAATTTCTGTTAATTGGTTGTTAGTCGCGTGCCGTCATCTTTGGTGCGCAGCACCGAGGATCTCGTGTGTTTTAACGATGAGGTTAAACGCACGAGATTCTCGAAACGCTTTGCGTTTCAAGGATGACGAATGTTGTTTTTTAAGATATTTACGTGCCCCATCTTGCGGCCAGACTTGGCTTCAAGCTTGCCGTAGAGATGAATTTTAGCGCGTGGATTTTTGTAGAATTTTTCCAACAAATTCACGTCAGCGCCAAGCAGATTTTTCATCAAGCCTGTTGAGTGAAAGCTGCAATCACCAAGTGGCAAATCAAAAACGGCGCGAACTAGTTGTTCAAATTGCGAAGTGACCGCAGCATCCATTGAAAAATGCCCGGAATTGTGCGGACGTGGCGCAAGTTCGTTGACTAAAAGCTGGTCTTTTACCACAAACATTTCAACAGCCATGACGCCAACTAAATCAAGCTCTTTAGCGATTTTTTTAGCGAGATTCTGTGCTTTAGTTTTAAGGCTTGCCGAAATTTTTGCTGGAAAGTGGCTTTCATCCAAGATGCCGTTTTTGTGAATGTTGGTGAGGGGCTCGAAAGCCTTGATTTCACCGCTTCTGGAGCGCGCAACAATCACTGAAATTTCCGAATTAAATGGACAGAATTTTTCCAAAATTAATTTTTGCGAAGCGACTTGCGTCCAGGCCTTCTTTGCCTGCGTGGCATTTTCCAAAACAAATTGTCCTTTGCCATCATAACCCATTGTTGCGGTTTTCAAAATCGCTTTGCCGAATTTTTTTAGATTTTCTTGCAACTCCTCAAGGCTTGAAATCGCTGCGTAATTCGCAGTTTTAGCTCCAATTGAATTGAGGAAATTTTTTTCCAAAATCCGGTTTTGCGTAATTTTTAAAATCTCTGCTTTTGGAAAGACGTCAACTTGTGCAGCCAGGTATTCAACGGGCTCAAAAGGTATGTTTTCAAATTCAAAAGTTACTACATCAACCAACTTGGCGAATTTTTTAAGCGCCAGCTTGTCGTCATATTTTGCCACGATTGTGTGGTTGGAAACAAAGCTTGCTGGTGAATTTTGTTGGTCGCTGAGCACCACGGTTCTAAATCCCATGGTGTGAGCGGCAAAACAAATCATTCGACCCAATTGTCCGCCGCCAATGATTCCCAGAGTTTTTGTTGCGTCGTATTTCGTCACTTTTTGCTGATTTTTATTTCCGCTGTAAGGCGGCTAAAATGAAGGCGCGGGAACGTATTTGACAAGTTTGCTTTTTCAATGAGAAACTTGAAATGTAAGAATAACAACCCGTCATCCTTGAAGCCAAAGGCTTCGAGGATGAAGTGCCTTTTTACGCTAAACAAACCAAGATCCTCGAGGCCTGCGGCCTCAAGGATGACGAGATCGGAGATCTAATGCCGCAAAAATTTCAGCAATTAAAAAAAGCAAAACGCCTAAAAAAATCCTCACAAAAATGGCTTTTGCGCCAAGTGAATGATCCCTTCGTTGAGCGCGCCAAGAAAGAGGGCTTAAGGTCGCGCGCCGCTTTTAAAATTATTGAAGTGGACGAGAAATTCAAAATTTTTAAGCGCGGAAAGGTTGTTGTTGATTTAGGCGCCGCGCCCGGTGGTTGGAGCCAGTACGCCGTACAAAAAGTTGGCGACGGAAACGTTGTGGCAATCGATCTTTTGGAAATTGAGCCAATTCCTGGCGTAGTTTTCTTTCAGCAAGATTTTTTAGTCGAAAATGCGGCAGAAAAAATTGTCACCAAACTCAAAGAAATTCCTCACAATAAAGGCGGAAGGTGCGATGTCCTTCTCTCGGACATGGCCGCAAACACCACGGGCGACCACCAAACCGATCACATGCGAATCATTGCGCTGCTTGAAGAATCGCTGGATTTGGGCAGTAAAATTTTAAGCGACGGTGGTTGTTTTGTTGGAAAAATTTTCCAAGGCGGAAGTTCTGATGAGATCCTCAAAAAACTGCGTAAGAATTTTTCAACCGTGAAGTATTTTAAGCCAGATTCGTCGAGAAAAGATTCGAGCGAGACTTATTTGGTGGCGCTGGATTTTAAGAAAAGTGCGTAAGGTTTTCTTAAAACCACACAACTGTCTATAAATCAAGTATCCTTATGGCGCTTGGGTTTAGAGCGGAAAATAATGAATAACATTATGAAAAGTAACCGTCGTATTTGAGTGGTTACGGTAGCCATGAGCCTTATCGGCGTTAAAGCGCAGCCCTTCACCTTTTTTGATTTTGCGCCAAGCGTTATCGACAAAAATTTCAATTGCTCCATCGATAGGAATAACGTGCTCGATAACACTTCCATGATGAGGCAAAGAAAGATGTTCTGAACCTGGCTTTAGCTCAATAGAAAAAATCTCTAAACCCAATTTTTTGTCATAGGGAAAAATTGACGTCACTTTGATTTTATTATCTTTAGAATGGATTTTTGCGAAATCTTTCTGAGCGCGAATAACTGTTTTTTTATTGCTGATCTCGCTTTCCGTAAAATGGGAAAATGATGCTTTAAATCCGTTGGCGATTTTCCATAATGTCGCAACGGTTGGACTTGATTCTCCGCGCTCAATTTGTCCCAGCATTGCTTTGCTTACTCCTGTTCTTTTGCTGGTTTCATCTAAACTCCATTCTTTCTTTTGGCGCAGCGATTTCAGGTTCTTGGCGATCGTAATATTTGGATTTCTCAAACTCTTTCTCCTGTTGATTTGGTTAATTACAGAGATGCTCTTTACCTAAAATAAATTGAGGAAATCAGTCTTTACAAGCAAGTTGCGGTTTAGGGAGTTAAAAAAAGATATTGTGTGTTATAACGCACAAAATAACTGTGCGTTATAGCGCATAAAAACGCTAATAAATTTTTTTAATTTTCTGTAAAATAATATGAGCAAAAGACCGAGATCACCAGAAGCTTCATCACCTATTGTTGAGGTGCCATCTGTTAAACAACAAGCCGTAGCGTTTGCAGGAGCTGGAGCGGGCTCATCAGAAGCTCCACGTGTGTCGAAAATATTTTCTGCCTTTGGCGCGCCTCCTATAAAATTACAGGAATTATTTGTTGGAGATGAAACTCAAAGAAGGGCGCTACTTGCAACAACCACCGAAATTGATACCGGCGCACTAATTTGCGCAAATATTAAATTCGACGCATCAAATTTATCAGCGGAAGAAAAAAGACATTATGTTAGAAAGGCTTTGCCAGATCTCTTAAAAACCATTGCTCCACTAACAGATTGCAGACGCGGCAGAACTTTGTTTATTGATCCAGATGATGAAAATAGCATCGTGCTTTCCACTTACCAACTACATCGTACCACTAGCGTTGCACAAACGATGGAAGGGTTTGTCGCATCAGTTGACGCAATTATTGAGAAATTTACTAGCAAAAGAGATCCAATAGAAATCTTAGGCGCTTTAAATGATTTTTATTTCCAATCACTTGGTATCTCAATTTATAAATATTTGGATGACAATCCAATAACACTTCCGGCACTTGGAATTAACAAAAGCAAGTTAGACGCAGTTTCTGGCATTTTACGCGAAATTGCAACAACTGGAAAAAAAGGCGCAGAATATCTTCAGGCAATATTGGCTGCAGATATTTTGATGCAGCAAGGCGAATTAGTTGCCCCAGAAATTCCGATGCGTGATTTTTGGGACTACGCTCTTCTGGCTGGAGTTCCCATGGGCAAGCCAACTCCTGTTCCTGGCCGCCCGGAAACATTCAGCTCTGTCATTTCTCTTCCTGGATATAATTCGGTAGAACACCTTCATCCCGCTTATGCTGTGCAAATTACAGCGCGTTTGGGAGAATTTATTGCTTCAGTTCGAAAAACTGCCGCAGAAAATGAACAACGCCCAAGAATAATCGATGCTGGCCCTTGCACTGGAACGATTTTAGTTTCTATCGCCGAAATGTTTGCCGATATTGAATTTATTGCGGTTGAGCCAGACGGTCCTTCCTGTCAGGTATTGAGTAAGGCGCTCGAAATGCGCGAAATTCGTAATGTAAAGATTGTGCAAAAATGTATGCAAGATGTTGATTTGCATGAAGATCTTGGCGGACAAAAAATTAGTGGCATGTATTCATCTTTCGCTGCTCATCACATGCCGCTTCCGCTAGTGCTAAAAAAACTTAACGAAATCTCAAATCTTGGTTTCCAGGTTTTAATTACTGATGAATGGACTGCTTCTTTAGGTAACCAGGCCGTGGTTCGCAAAGAGCTGCTAAAATATCATATGCCGATAGTTATGGAGCGCTGCAAACTTGGTTATGGAGTTGATTTGGAAGAGTTGCGAAAAAGCGATCCTAGAATCACCGAGGAACAAGTCAGGACTGTTGAAGATTTCAACAGAGATGCCACACGTCTCTTCTATTTGATTTGCGAGGATCGCGATGATGAAGCATTGGCAATGATGGAGCAAATGAAGAGTTATAACGAACGCTATGCCGATATTTTTGAAGCAAAATCCAAGGGAAATGATCGTGAAGCGCTTAATCCAACAATTGCAATTTTGCTATTTGGAATACAGGAATTTGCAGCTTTGCATCAAGGCGCCATGCACTACCGAGAAGAGCATAAAGGGCCATTAAAACATTTTCTAGATATGGCTGAGCGTTTCGGAATGTATGAGGTCGAAAAATCTCTAAAAGTTCTCGGAGTTTCACCAGAGGCGCGAGAAGGCGAAAGTGGAATTTATGCCTCTCGCCTAGTTGGAAATTGCATAGCGGCGGGAAAGGGAGCGGGAGTGGGAGTGGGAGTGGGAGTGGGAGTGGTTTAAGATTAGTAATTTATTATCGCAAACCTAGGAAAGCTGAATTGCTGGGCGCAGACTAAATGCAAGTCCTTGGATAGTTTTTGATTAGGCTTAGTGTAGCGTTAAAGCAAATTTCCACCCGAAATAATTACCAAAAATTTCTGATTTTTTGCGGAAGGATTTTTTTCTAGAAATTGCTCCAAGCCTGCAGCAGCAAGCGCTGAGGTTGGTTCAATTTTTTGCTGTAAAATTTCTGAAAGTTTCTTTTGCCAGGCAGAGATTTTTTCTTCGGAAATTTCCAAGACGTCGTCGAGTTTTTTTAGATAAGTGAAGCAAGGCTCTGCAACCGCCAGAGTTCTGGCTCCGTCAGCAATTGTGTTTGGAGTATCGTCGAAGGAAATTATTCTTTTTTCACGAAATGATCGTGCTGCATCGTTGGCGTTAGATGGTTCGCAACCAATTACTTTTGCTTTTGGTGAAAGTCCTTGTGCGGCTAAATAAGTTCCACCAACCAAACCAGCGCCGCCAACTGGAGCAAAAATTGCAGCGACTTCGCCAATTTCGCTGAGCGCCTCGAAAGCCGCCGTGCCTTGACCGGCAATTACGTCGTAATTGGCAGAAGGGTGAATAAAAAAGTATCCTTCATTTTGTTTTTTTTCCGCTGCTTTGTTTACTTCGGCGCGTTTTTCTAACAAAACAACTTCCGCACCCAAAGCTCGCGTTGCCGCAATTTTAAAGGCCGAAGCCTTGTTAATCATAAAAATCAGTGCCGGAATTTTAAATTTTTTGCAAGCAAAGGCTGTTGCTTGCGCGTGGTTTCCTGAAGATTGCACCACAACTTTTGGTGGAAAATTTTTGTGTTTTTCTTGGTAAGTTAAAATTGCATTAAAAGCGCCGCGAGCCTTGAAAGAGTGGGTTTCTTGCTGATTTTCCATTTTAAAAAAAACTTCCGCTTGCAGCTCTTCATTTATTTTTTGATTTGATAAAAGCGGTGTTCTTTTGATGTAATTTTTGATGCGATTATGTGCAGCAACGACGTTTTCAAAAGTCATTATTCGTATTTTCTAAAAAGTTGTGAAGGGTCTTGGAAGGCTTTAAACTCTAGGGCATTTCCGCTTGGGTCTAGAAAAAACATTGTTGCTTGTTCGCCAATTTTTCCGCGAAATCTGATGTAGGGCTCGACCACAAATTTGATTTTTGCTGCGCGCAATTTTTCGGCGAAATCGTGCCAAACTTCCCATTGCAAAACCACGCCAAAATGTGGAACCGGGACGCCGTGGCCGTCGACTGGATTTGTTGCGTCAAATTCTGTTTTTTTATCTTTGTGTAAATGCGTGACAAGTTGGTGCCCAAAGAAATTCCAATCAATCCAGCCATCAGTTGAGCGACCTTCTTCGAAGCCTAGAAATTTTCCGTAAAATTCACGTGCGGCGCTTAAATCATTAACTGGAATTGCCAGATGGAAAGGCTGAACATTGTTGGTCATTTCAAAAATTTTTTGTTAATAAAAAAGCTGAGGTCAGATTCTCTACAAAAGAGCCTCCCCTAGAAACAAGACAAAAATTTATGACCAAAAATTCTTACAAAAAAACTCACGTCGGCAGCAGAAAATTAAGCCCGGAAACGCAAATGATGTCCTACGGCTACGACCCGTTCATGTCGGAAGGCTCAGTGAAGCCGCCAGTTTTTTTAACCTCGACTTTTGCCTTTAAAAGTGCCGAAGATGGCGCGGATTTCTTTGACGTTGTAAGTGGCAGAAAGCCGGTGGCGCAAGGAACAACGGCTGGTTTAATTTACAGCCGCTTTAATCATCCAAATCTTGAAATCATTGAAGATCGCCTGGCTTTTTTAGAAGAAGGCGAAGCGTGCAGCATCTTTGCCAGCGGTATGGGCGCAATTAGCTCAACTTTTTTGGCGCTTTTAAAACCAGGTGAAGTTGCGGTGCATTCTTCTCCGCTCTATGGTGGCACGGAAACACTGATTCGTAAGGTTTTGAAAGAGTGGAAAATTTCTTCCGTTGAGTTTCAAGACGGCCTAAGTCTAGAGGCAATAAAAACAGCACTAGAGCGCGGCGCCAAGCTTGGTCGTGTGGGAATTGTCTTCATTGAAACGCCGGCAAATCCAACCAACGTTCTGGTTGATTTTTCGAAAGTAAAAGCGGCGGTCGATGATTTTGAAAAGCGTCACCAATACAGGCCAGTTGTGGCTTGTGACAATACTTTATTTGGCCCGGTTTTCCAAAAACCTTTGCTTTGCGGTGTTGATTTGTCTTGCTATTCGCTGACTAAATATGTTGGCGGGCACAGTGATTTAGTGGCTGGAGCGGTTGTTGGCAAAAAAGAAATAATGGCAAAAATTCGTTCAGTGCGCAGTGCTTTTGGCTTCAATTTAGATCCACATTCTTGCTGGATGATTGGTCGCTCGCTAGAAACTTTGTTCATTCGCATGCAACGCGCCGAGTCTTCCGCCCTTGAAATTGCTGGCTGGATCAAGAATTCATTTCCAAAAGTAAAAGTTTTGCACCCAAAATTTATTACTGATGAAAATTACCAAAAAGCCTTTGCATCACAGTGCTCTGGCTATGGCAGCACTTTCTCTTTTGCAATTGAAGGAGGACGCGTTGAGTCTTTTAAATTCATCAATTCGCTGCAGATTTTTAAATCAGCGGTAAGTCTTGGCGGCAGTGAGTCGTTGGTTTGCCACCCTGCTTCAACAACTCACTCGGGCGTTGATGCTGATTTGCGTCAGAAATTGGGAATCACCGAAGGGCTGATTCGTCTGTCGATTGGCTTGGAAAATGCGCAAGATTTGATCGCCGATTTGTCAGCAGCTTTTGCAAAAATTTCGTGAAAAAATTCGTTTAAAAAAAGGCCTGCAACTCAAGCGAGTTGCAGGCCTTTTTTTGTGTGCTTAGGTGATTGCTGTTCATCAAAGCCTCCTTTTTCAAAGGAGGCTTTTGCTCATATTAGTTTTGGAGTCTTTTTAAAATCTCTTCGCGCGAAATCAGATTCACCAAAAATTTCAATTCCGGCCCATGCTCTTTTCCACTTAGAGCCATACGAATTGGCATGAAGAGCTCTTTTCCTTTTCTTGGGGAATTTTTCTTGATTTGTTCAAGCCACAGATTCCAACAATTCTCATCAACAGTGTCGGAAGGCAACAGCAAAGCTGCTTGCTGCAAAAACTCTTTGTCTTCGCTACGATTTTCGAAGCGAAATTGGTGATTACAAATTTCAATCCATTCTTTGATTTCGAACAAAAAAGTCAGATTAGATTTCAGTGCGTTCCAAAATTTTTCTGAAATTTTTTCGGTAATTCCAATCTCGGCCAAACCTCTAGTCACATCAGCAAAATCAAGGATTTGTAAGATTTTTTGATTTACATTTCTTAGTTCAGAAATGTCGTAATTTGTTGCTGATTTTGAAAATTTTTCAAAGGCAAAATCGTCAACCAATTCAGCAAGATTTTTGTCAATTTTCAAACTTTGCGAAGAGCCAATTTGGGCAAGGAAATTGACAATCGACAGCGCTTCATAGCCTTCAGCGCGAAGACCCTTAACATCAAATCCACCTTCGCGTTTAGAGATTTTTCCTTCACTTGCCTTAACCAGCGCAAGGTGCGCAAAATCTGGTGGTGTTGCACCAAGTGCTTCAAAAATTTGAATTTGAATTGCGGTGTTGGTGATGTGATCTTCGCCGCGAATAATGTCGGTGATGTTCATTTCAACATCGTCAACCACCGAGCAAAAAGTGTAGGTTGGAACGTTGTTGTCGCGAATCAGCACGGGATCAGAGAAATGGCGGCCTTCATAGGTTATTTTGCCTTTAATTTTGTCGTCCCAAGAAGTGATTTTATCTTCCAATAAAAAACGATAATGCGGTTTTAATCCTTGAGAGCGCAGAGATTTTTTTTGCTCGTCATTTAATTTTAAAGCGGCGCGGCTGTATATTGGAGTAAGGCCAGAAGCAATTTGCGCTTTGCGTTGTAAATTTAATTCTTCTGGAGATTCGAAACATTCATACAGCCTGCCGCTAGCAATTAAGCGATTCTTCGCTGCTTCATATTTTTCCAAACGATCAGATTGTTTAAACAGGCCGTCATATTCCAAGCCAAGCCAGGCCATATCTTGCAAGATTTGTAGACGATATTCGTCGCGCACACGTTCAATGTCGGTGTCGTCAAGTCGTAGAAAAAATTTTCCACCAACTTTTTTTGCATAGAGAAAATTGATAATTGCGGCGCGAATGTTTCCAACGTGAAGAAATCCAGTTGGAGAAGGCGCAAAGCGGCAAGCTTTGGTCATTTTTTTATTAGTTCAAAAGTGTGAGGAGAATCGGCGGGAAGTAGAAAGTCACTGTCGCAATATCGGCAGATTTTTTTTTGGCCACTGTTGCGCCATATCGTGTAAAGAAATCCAGGAAAAATTAAAGTGGTCCACAGCAAAATCTCAAGCACTCTACTTCCGCGCTTGGTTGCAATTTCGGTTATTCCTTTGCAGTCGCCGCAAATAAATTCTTTTTTTTCACTCATTTTTTATTGCGATAAAATACGCGCGTTTTGCAGATGACATCGTGCAGCGCGGTTTTTTCCTTAGTAAAAAGAACAAATAAAAATCCAATTCCAAGCGTGCAAGCAGTGAGGATTGAAGCCAGTGCACGGTAAAGTGCGCGTTGCCAAGTAAGCTTAGAGCCATCAACATTTCCAACATAAATTCCAGCAATTTTTTTGCCCAAAGTTGCTTGGTCAGTGCGCGATAAGAAGTAAGTCAAATAGACGATT
>JBIKKP010000048.1:0-7883 GCA_044360285.1 Rickettsiales bacterium | reverse complement strand
AGTGATTTTAGCATTTTTACCGATTGGATAGGCGGAAATAATTTTTGGCAGAACCTTCATTTCAGTGACTTCGTTATTGTCGATTTTTGTGATGATGTCGGTTGGTAAAATTCCTGCTTTTTGTGCCGGACCATCTGCCGCAAGCTCTACCACAAAGGCGCCGCGCGTTTTTTCCATTTTCATTGATTGCGCCATTTCTTCAGTGACGTCTTGCACTGAAACGCCAATCCAGCCGCGCGTCACTTCGCCTTGATCTCTCAACTCTTTAGTCACTTGCATGACAGCTGCCGCAGGTGTTGCAAAACCAATTCCAACATTGCCGCCAGATGGTGAAAAAATTGCTGTGCTAATTCCAATTACTTCGCCTTTGACGTTAAAAAGTGGGCCGCCGGAATTACCTTTATTGATGGCGGCATCGGTTTGAATGAAATCATCAGCTTGATTGCCGTTAAGTGTTCGGCCGCGTGCAGAAACAATTCCAACTGTCACTGATGCGCCAAGGCCGTATGGGTTTCCAACAACGATTACCCAATCGCCGATGCGTGCTTTGTTTGAATCACCAAATTTTGCCGGTTTGAGATCTTTGTTGCTGTTGACTTTGAGTAAGGCGATGTCGGTTTTTTTATCAACGCCAACAACTTTTGCTTTATATTTTGAACCGTCATTGAGGCTAACATTAATTTCGTCGGCATCGCTGATTACGTGATTGTTGGTGACGATAAAACCGTCTTTAGAGATGATGAAACCAGAGCCAATTGAAGAAATTTTTTTGCGTTGTCCGCCGCTGTTTTTTAGTTGATTTTCAAGCTGATTTTTAAAGTCGTCAAAAAGCGGAATTTTTGGTAATTCGTTAAGTAAATTTTGATCGATGCTGGCAGAATTTGTCTGCACTTCTTGCACTGCCGAGATATTAACAACAGAGGGCAGAAGCTCTTCAACGATGTCGGCAAAGCCATTTGCGGCAACTTGTTTTGGTGTTGCAGTATTTTGCGCTAAAGCTTGATTTTGCAGGGCGCAAGCAAATAGCAGCGAGAGAAAAATTTTAGTTAATCTCATTTAGAATTTTATTGTGATGCGCGTGCACCGTTGAAATACCTGAAGAAATCGTTATCCGGAGAAATAATCATTTTTGTGTTCTCGTTTTTCAGCGATTCTTTGTAAGCGGCCATCGAACGATAAAAATCAGCAAATTCAGGGTCTTTGCCGTAAGAGTTGGCATAGATTTTTATTGCTTCTGCTTCGCCACCACCGCGCGCTAGATCGGCTTCTTTCTTGGACGTGGCAAGAAGAATTACTTTTTCTTTATCAGCTTCGGCGCGAATTTTTTGTGCAGCTTCTGCGCCTTTTGCCCTGATTTCACGAGCTTCCTTTTCGCGCTCGGTTTGCATACGAGCAAAAATTGCGTCCGAGTTCTCTTTTGGTAAATCGGCGCGCATGATTCGTACATCAACAATCTCAACGCCAAAAATTTCTGAGCCCGAGCTTACAACTGACTTAATTTCTTCCATGATTGCGCCACGATTTTCGGTTAAAAGTTCGCTTAAAGTCACTTCGCCAATAATTTGGCGTAAGCTTGAGTCGAGAATCGTTGAAAGCTTATTTTGCAGTCCTTGGAAGCTTCCGGCGGTTGTGTAGAATTTTAGCGGGTCAACGATTCTATATTTGGCGAAAGCGTTGATGATTAGGCGCTTTTGGTCAGAGGCAATAACCTCTTGATCGGCGATGCTTAAATTGATGATGCGTTTATCGAAGAAGAGGGCTTCTTGCAAAAATGGCATTTTGATTCTGATGCCAGGTTTTTTAATGACGCGAATTGGCTCGCCAAATTGCAGAATCAAAACCTGCTGTCTTTGATCGACGGTGAAAATTGCACTATTGATCAAAAGCAAGGTAAATACAGTGATGGCGAGGATTTTTTTAGTTTGGCTGTTCATGCGCTAGTTAGATTTCTTAGTTTCTTTGAGGTCGTTAAGCGGAAAATATGGCGTCACGCCTGATCTGGCGGCGCTTTTATCGATGAAAACTTTGTCAGAATTACTGTAAATTTTTTCCATGGTCTCAACATAGATGCGCCTTTTGGTCACTTGCTTTGACTTGGCATATTGGTTGTAAACCGAAAGGAATTTTCCCGCTTCACCTTCGGCGCGACTGACAACTTCTTTGGAATAGGCCTCAGCTTGTTCTTTCATTTGCGCTGCTTCACCGCGGGCTCTTGGGATGATGTCGTTGGCGTAAGATTGCGCTTCGTTGATTTCCTTTTCTTTGTCGGCCTTAGCAGTTTGCACGTCGCGGAAAGCGTTAATTACTTGCGATGGCGGATCAACACGCAGCAGCTGAACTAAAACAACGCGAACGCCAGCTCCGTAAGAGTCGAGAATTTCTTGCAGCAGGTCTTTTGTGCTTTTTTCGACCTCTTTTTTGCCGTCAGACAAAGCGCTGGCAATTGGCGTGCGTGCAATGATTTCGCGCATTGCCGCTTCAGAAGCTTTACGAATTGTTTGATTTTGTTCGGCGATATTAAAGACAAAATCTTTGATGTCGGCAATTTGCCACTGTATTTGGAACTCGATATCGACAATGTTTTCATCGCCAGTGAGCATCAGGCTTTCTGCTTCGAAATTGCGTTTTTCTGATTTTTTTTGGCCAGAAGAAAAGCCAAATTCGTCAGTGTTTACTGCGGTCACACTGCGTTTGATAACTTCGCCAAAAGGGTAGGGAATGTGATAATTCAGGCCCGGAGTTGAGATTGAATAGAACTTTCCAAAGTAAAGTGTGACGGCGTTTTCATCAGAATTTACTTTATAGATACCGGTTGCAAGCCACAGAAGAGTAAAGGCAAGAACGATTAGGCCAATTAGTGAATTTTGCGAGGCAAGGTTTTTGAAGTTAAAATTTTTATCATCCTTATTGCCACCACCACTTCCGCCGCCAGAGTTTTGAAAGTTTTCGCCAAAAATTTTTTTGAATTTTTCTTCGCTTTTTTTTACAAAATCTTCGAGAGATTTTTTTTGCGGATTTGTTTTTGTCGAATCTTTTTCGCCTTTATTTTCAGGTCTTGGTGGATTTTTTGGTTGATTATCCTTTCCGCCATTTTTTGAATTTTGGTCAGAGGAATCGCCTCCGCTCCACGGGCCCCAAGGTCCGGCGTTCATAAGAATTTTTAGCATTTTTAGAATTTTTATTAAGAGCTATCTTTGTTGTAAGCTACATAGCAGGCTCAGCTTTTTTCAACCTTTAATTTTTTTTAAGTAATCTCACGTGATAAAAGAAGATAACAAAACTCTTGCTGACTTTATGCGGCAAGCACCATTGGTTCCTGGTGTAAAAAAGATTATTGCAGTTGCTTCAGCAAAAGGCGGCGTTGGAAAATCAACAATTGCCTGCAATTTAGCTTTGGCTCTGAAAGATGCCGGGCAAGAAGTGGCGCTGGTTGATGCTGATATTTATGGGCCGTCAATTCCGCATTTGATGAATTTATCGAGGCGCCCAGAAAGCGAAGACGGTATGCTTATTCCGCTTATTTCGCATGGCGTAAAATGTATTTCAATTGGCTCAATTATTGAGGAAAAACAAGCCGGAGTTTGGCGTGGGCCGATGGTGACAAAGATTCTGCACCAGCTAATTCGCAGCCTGAATTGGCAAGCTGACGGCAAGGAAGTTGACGTGATGGTAATTGACATGCCTCCTGGAACGGGCGATGTTTATTTGAGTGTTGCCGAAAAATTTCCACTTACCGGCGTAATTATTGTTTCAACGCCGCAGAGCCTTGCGGTGATTGACGTGGTGAAGTCAATTGATTGCTTTGAAAAGTTAAAAATTCCGGTTTTGGGCCTCATCCAAAATATGGCTTATTTGGAAATCGCTGGTGAGAAAAATTATATTTTTGGACGCGATGGAGCCAAGAAACTTGCGGATAAATCGGGAATAAAATTCCTCGGCGAAGTGCCAATTTTGCAGGAAATTTCTGATGCCAGCGAAGAGAGGGCTCCAGCTTTTTTCAAAAGCGCCGAGGCAAAAAAACTTTTTAGCGACCTAGCGGCTAAAATCTTATAGGACTTAAGGCCGCCCTTAAGTCCAAAGCTGCAAGCTTTTGTTCATCCCTTAAAAATGCGCCAGCATTTTTACTTTAATGTTTATGGTCGTGATGATGCTGATAAATTCCAACCGCGCTTCGCTCGCCAAAAAGCGAAAGATATTCGGGATGCTGATTAACCGACTCGGGCGAGCCGTGGCAGCAGATGTGGCGATTGATACAAAAGACAGAATCAGTTTTTTGCATGACGGCGTAAAGATCGTGCGAGACCAGTAAAATTGCACATTCTTGGTTTTTGCGGATTTCCTCAATGATTTCATAAAAATCCTGAATCGCCGACAAATCCATGTATTGCGTTGGCTCATCAAGCACCAGAAGGTCTGGTTTTGTCATCATTGCACGTAAAAATAGAATTTTTTGCATTTCGCCGCCAGAAAGATCGTGAATTTGTTTGCCAAGAATTTTTGTCACATTCAACCGCGTTGCAAGCCTCTTGAATTGCTCATCAAACTCAACTTTGTGAGTTGAAAGCGAAATAAAATCTTTCGCTGAAAGCGGAATGGTTTTGTCGATTTCCAGCTTTTGCGGCATGTAGCCAATTTTAATTTTAGAATCCTTCACAACCTTTCCAGCTGTTGGTTTAGTGATGCCAAGCAAGATATATAAAATCGAAGTTTTCCCGCCGCCATTTGGGCCAATCAAAGTTGTAATTTGACCTTTTTTTATCTGTAGTGAAACCTGACTTAGAATTGTCTGTTTGCCAAGGCGCAGGTCAATTTTTTCTAAACTAGCAATTGTCATTGTGAGAATTTTTTTAATTATATTTTGCCTATTTTTTGCGCCAATTTGTGTGGCGCAAGAAGTTGCGCACAAGCCCATTTTTGCTGCTTCAATCAATCCAATTTATCAAATCCTTCGTGAAATTTTGGAAGATAAAAATGCTGCGCGTTTAATTATTGACCCAAGTTTTGACGAGCATGAATACAACCTCAAAAGCAGCGATTTGCGCGCTTTGAAGGAGGCGAGGTTGGTGTTTTTTGTTGATAAAAATTTTGAGAAAAAAATTGCTAAAATCGCTGATAAAAATTTTTACGAATTGTCGCATAGCGCGTCAGTGCAGCTTGTAGCGGCGCGTCCTAACTTACAAAAGTTAGATATTCACTTTTGGCTGAGCCCAGAAAATGCGTTAAAAATTGCGCAATTTATGACACAAAAGCTTTGTGAAGTTGAGCAAGGAAGTTGTGAAATTTTTCAAAAAAACCTCGCGCAATTTGAAAAGCGCCTTGCTGCTGTAAATGCTAAAATAGCTAGTAAAATCGCACCTTTTGGCGAAAAAAACTTCGTATTTTTTCGCGACGAATTTCATTATTTCGAAAATTCTTTTGCGCTCACGCCACAAAAAATTATGCTTTTTGAAGGTGTAAATAACCTTGCTACGAAAGATTTAAAGGAGCTCGACATTTTGGCTAAAAGTCAAAAAATTTCCTGCATTTTTGACGAAAAACGCAGCGAAAAAAACTCAGCGCAAAAACTGGCAAAGAATTATCAAATTCGCCTGCAGGTGCTTGATATTATTGGTTCCAGAGATTCTTCCTATTTTTCCATTCTAGAAAATTTAGCGAATGATTTTGTTAGTTGCTTTAACTCTTAAAGTCCCGTCATCCTTGAAGCCGCAGGCTTCGAGGATCTCGTTTTGTTTATCGTGCTAAAACGCACGAGATCCTCGGATGCTTCGCATCCAAGGATGACGAGTGTGGGAAAAAGGATGGTGAGGGGGGTGACTAAATGGATGACGATTTGTGATTGAATAAATCGCTTCCCACTTCATAAATTTTTTTGGTGAGAGCGGGTAGTTTTTTTATCAAGCGGGTCAGATTCGAAAGAAAGCAGCTCATGATTTGCAAGGCTAGGTCGCTCTCACTACCTTTCTGTCAAATTCGCTTCTAAGTCCCTTGTAATTGATGTCATATCTCGTTTTAGCTCGCAAATATCGTCCACAAAATTTTGATGAACTTGTTGGGCAGGAAGTTTTGGTGACCACGTTAAGTAATGCTATCAAGAATAGCCGTCTGCATCATGCTTATATTTTAACCGGAATTCGTGGCGTTGGAAAGACCACAACAGCGCGTATTATTGCAAAAACAATCAACTGTTTGAATGGCAGCGAAGATAATGTTTCCAAGGCTTGCGGCGCTTGTGATAATTGCTTGGCAATTTCGGCATCAAAGCATCAAGACGTAATTGAGATTGACGCAGCAAGTCGAACTGGTGTTGACGATATTCGTGAAATTATTGATTCAATTGCTTACGCACCGGTTTTGGCGAAGTATAAAGTTTACATCATTGATGAAGTTCACATGCTCAGCAACAGCGCTTTTAATGCTTTGCTTAAAACTCTTGAAGAGCCGCCAGCGCACGTAAAATTTATTTTTGCGACAACGGAAATCAGAAAAGTTCCCATCACAATTTTGTCACGCTGTCAGCGTTTTGATCTGCGCCGCCTTGATGAAAACGAGGTAAAGATACATCTCAAAAGCATTTTGCAGAAAGAAAATCTACAAGCTGAAGAGTTGGCGCTAGACCTTATTTCTAAAATGTCGGAAGGTTCAATGCGCGATGCCTTATCGCTGCTTGATCAAGCGCTTGCTTGCAATAATCATGAGAAAAATTTGCCAAGCGAAGTAGTTGAAAAAATGCTTGGACTGGGTGATCGCTTGAAGGCAATTGAACTTTTTGAAAAAATTTTAGGCGGAGAATTCTCAACAACTCTTGGTGTTTTTGAAGAAATTTATTCAGTAAGTTCTGATGTTGTGCAGCTTCTTCATGACTTGCTTGACATCACTCACAAAACTTTATCAAGCAAGCTTTTGAAAAATTATTCCTTGCCTGGTTATTCAAAATTTCAGCAAGAAAAAATCGCTGAAATCGCTGCAAAAATTCCGCTAAATTCTTTGCTTCGAATCTGGCAATTTTTGAGCAGAAATGTTGCAGAAATAAATTCTGCCAATTCACAAAAAATGGCTTTCGAAGTCCTGCTGATGAGGCTTTGCCATTTGGTTGCGCTACCGAATTTGCAACAAATTTTGCTCAATCTTGATGAAACAAAAAATAAAGTTGCTCAACAAAGCGCTGAGAATAATGATGAGCTAATCAACGAAATTCTTCGTAATTTTGAGGGCGCAAAGCTAGTTCTATAGTGGCTTTACAGCTTATTTAACCTAAATTTTTTTGAAGTATGTCTGAAGAAAAAAAAGCAACAATTCTTTGTATAGAAGACGAGAAAGACATTCGCGAAAACATTGCCGAAATTTTGCGCGATGAAGGTTTTGAAGTGTTTGAAGCCGAAAATGGCAAGCGTGGTTTTGAGATTTTTATGCAAGTTAAACCAGACTTGGTGATCTCTGATATTATGATGCCAGAGCTTGATGGCTATGCTTTGCTGCGTTTGATTCGTGAAAATAAAAACATTCGAAACAACAACGTTCCTTTCATTTTCTTAACTGCCTTGGGTCAGCGCGATGACGTAATTAAAGGCGTCGAACTCTCGGCAAATGATTATCTCATCAAGCCAATCGACTTCGATTTGATGATTGCTAAAGTGAAAGAAAAAACCTTAAACTCCTTGAAACTAAAGGCGGTGCACGATCGCAATATCAAAAATATCAAGACGCAGGTTTCGGCTTTTTTGCCGCATGACTTAATGACTTATCTTGATATTATCACTCAGACTGCATCGGTGTTAAGGCAAGAACCTTATGGTCCGGTGCCTCATCGTCACTACCTCGATGATTTTGAGAAAATTTATGTCAGCACTGGAAAATTGCGTAGCGCCATCATTAACGCGTTCGAC